>JBDTAU010000561.1:0-2885 GCA_039924465.1 Dermatophilaceae bacterium | reverse complement strand
CTTCAAAAATGAGTTCTGACACCAATTTCTGCCCGCCCCTTCCGCGTGAGACGAAGCGCCGGTCGCCTGCGAGAACTCGCCTTGAGCGTGCGATGTGTCGCCGGCCGCCCTGTTGTTCTTGCCCCCGGCGATGAAGGAATTAGAGCCGGAAGCGACCTGCGCATCGACGGCGCGGGAATTCTGGAAGTCGACGGCACTCGGCCCGCGACTGTCGCCGCCGGGCGCTTGACCGTGGATCCCCAGGATCACGGCCCCATTTGAGAGTCCCGTCTGCTGGGGGACGAGGACCACCGGGGAGCCGACGTTTTGATTGTTGAAGTAGATCGAGCGGTATTCCCCCTCGATCGAGAAATGTGCATTTGCGTAGGCCAAGGACTGCGTCTGGGGCACCGATGCTCCCAGGGGCCCCGCCGCCGCGATTCCCCCCGACCAGGTCGCCGGGTTCACCCAGAATGCCCAAGGCGACCAAACAGCGTTATCTTGGGCAGAATTGTCGACGCAAATCCACATCGCAAGGCTGGCCCCGGACCCGGCGTCTGTATTGAGCCACCGCGATCCGACGCAGTAAATTTGTCCCCCGCCGATGCCCTTCGACGGATCCCCGAGCCCTGGCGTGTAGTTGCACTTCGGTTGACGATACTGCAACTTATTGAAGTTGCTGTTCAGCGCGATCCCGCCGGCCCCCGTGGCATTGAGCGCAATCGTCAATGACCCGTCATCAGGATAATCCTGAGCGCGACAAAGGATCTGCGTACAAGTGTCGCCGTTGCTCATCGAGACCTCCTCGGGAATAGGATCAGGGACCGTGGCGCGGCCCACGCGGTGTCGGGCCGGCGTTTCAGTCGATGCGGTAGCGGAACGACTGTTTGGGGAAGCTCGGCCGGATTGCCGGAACCGGGATCCACTTGACCGTCGTGTTGTAGTAGGACCGCCACGAGATGCCCGTGAACGGCTCGTGGTAGACCACGACGTCATCATAGAGGCCGTCTCCGACGCCCACGTAGCTGTCGTCCTTGGCGAACGCCGTGGCCATCCCTTTCGAACCGAACCCGAGGTTGCTGCCGTGCTGCGCGTAGACCACGGCAGTCTCGATATTACCCGCCATGAGACCCGGTCGGAGCCACACCCTCGCCCCCGGCCCCGCCTCGGAGCGCTCGTGTTGGTAGGGCATGTTAGTCCCCATCCACCAGGGGGGCTCCTTGTCGAGGTCGATGGATCCCACGTCCTCGTATGGATAGTGCTGATTGTCTGGGACGATGGTGTCGGTCCCCAACGTCATCGTCACCCCGCCGGGGGTCCGGATCACGACGACCGGCCGCCGGCACCGATCTCCCAGACGCGGGACCGCCACCAACAGCCGACCCTGGGCCGCCTCGCGGAACTTCGCCTCGACGTGCGCCCCGGTTGAGTCGTCGATGAACCGGACGTCGACCGTGCCGACCAGGCCGTCGCCCGAGAGGACGACCTCACCGCCCGCCCTCTGCTCGGGCGGCTCGATCGCCCTGACTCGCGGCGGCGCCGGACGCTCGGCCGGTTCGGGCAGCGGACGCAGGGCCGTCCGCGAGATCGTCGGGTACATGGCGGACCCGCGCGTGCGGAGGCCTGTCCAGTAAATGTGCCCCCGTGCCGGGTCGAGCGCTACGGCCCCGAATATCTGCCGGGAGCAGCCGTCGGGGCATTCGGCCGGCGACGCCACGAGGGTCTCTATCTGCGTACCGTCCATATTCGACCGCTGCAGCGCCTGTCGCAAGTTCGCGAAGTAGACCTTCTGATGGTCCTCGTCGAACGCGAGGCCGTAAATGCGGGCCCAAGGCTCCATCCGTGGCACGTATTGGAGGAGATGCGGGTTGTCTCTGTCGAGCCACTGATACTGGCCACCGCCAGCCGATCCGATGAGCCGGTCGTGGGCCACGTCGAACGCGAGCGAGTTGAAGTTCACATTGCGGGCGCGAGGGTTGGCCATGAGGATCTTCTCCTCCGCGCCGTCGACGTTGATCCGGACCAGCCGGGACTGCTCCCAATAGTAGAGCTGGCCCCGGGCCGAGTCCAGCGCCAGCCCGCCCGGCCGGTTGAGCCCCTTCGAGAGCGTCGTCTCCTTGCCGTCGATTGTGGCCGCCTGGAGCCTGCCGGGGTCATCACCCGCGCCCTCCAGCCAGTAGAGCCGTCCGCGCCTCCGGTCAAGTACTAGGCTGTGGGGGTAGAGCCGACCGGTCGCCAGCGCCTGCACCCCACCGCCGTCGAGGTGAGCCCGCATGACGCGCCCACCTAGATAGTTGCTGGTGCCGTCGCACCAATAGAGCCAGCCCCCCTTCGAATCCACCTCCAGCGACGAAACCGGATTGCGGGGCTCCCCGTCCCGCTGACAGTCGAGGACGACATGCACCCGCCGGTCGAGGATGTCGACCGGAGGGTGATAGTCGTAGGCCGGGTACGTTTTGCCCCATTTCTCGACCTGGATCTCGGTCCCATCGTCGAGCTTGACCGTCTCGAATTTCGTCGGCTCTGGCGCATGCTCTGGTGACTCCGGGTCACCAACCTTCGCCTGCCTCGGTTTCTCCTGGGCGACGGCCTCGCGGGCTGGATGCTCGCCTCGCTGTGCCACGACTGGAGTCCGCTCCGTCTCGGGCGGCACGCCCCAGAGCCGGATCGAACCGTCCTGGCTGCTCGACAGAGCGGTGCGGCCGTCGGGCGCGAATGCCAGTGCCATGATCTGATTGCTATGGCCTTGGAATCGGTGAAGCTCCTGAGCAGAAGCGAGGTTCCAGAGGATCACGTCCGAGTCGTGAACTGATAGCGCTCCCCGGCCGTCGGGCGAGATCGCCACGGCCCAACCGGCATCGGCGCCCACGTCGCACCGGACTCGCTCGCGACCGGTCTTCACGTCC
>JBDTAU010000560.1:0-8249 GCA_039924465.1 Dermatophilaceae bacterium | reverse complement strand
CCGGACCCGTGGATGCTTCAGACCTGCGCCCGGGACTCGATTGCCCCGAGGATCTCCGCGATGGCGTCGGCGACCGGCACGCCATTCTTCTGCGAGCCGTCCCGGTAGCGGAAGGACACCGCGCCTGCAGCACGGTCCTCCTCCCCCGCGATCAGCACATAGGGCGCCTTCGACTTGGAGGCGTTGCGGATCTTCTTGGGGAAGCGGTCGTCGCTGTCGTCGAGCTCGATCCGCACCCCCTGGCGCCGCAACTGCTCGAGCACGTCCCTGAGGTAGTCGGCGAAGTCCTCGGCCACCGGGACGCCGAGCACCTGCACCGGAGCCAGCCACACCGGGAAGGCGCCCGCGTAGTGCTCGACGAGCACCCCCAGGAACCGCTCGATCGAGCCGAACTTGGCCGAGTGGATCATCACCGGTTGCTGACGGGTGCCGTCCGCGGCCTGGTACTCGAGGCCGAAGCGCGCGGGCTGGTTGAAGTCGTACTGGATCGTCGACATCTGCCAGGTCCGCCCGATCGCGTCACGGGCCTGCACCGAGATCTTCGGTCCGTAGAACGCGGCCCCGCCGGGGTCTGCGACGAGCTCGAGCCCGGAGGCCGTGGCGACTTCCTCGAGGACTTTGGTGGCCGCCTCCCACTGCTCGGGGCTGCCGATGAACTTGTCGTTGTTGTCATCACGGGTCGACAGCTCCAGATAGAAGTCGTCGAGGCCGAAGTCGCGCAGCAGCCCGAGGACGAAGTCGAGCAGGTGCTTGATCTCCGCCGGAGCCTGCTCGGGGGTGACGTAGGAGTGCGAGTCGTCCTGGGTCAGACCGCGGACGCGGGTCAGGCCGTGCACGACACCGGACTTCTCGTAGCGGTAGACCGTGCCGAACTCGAAGTAGCGCAGTGGCAGCTCCCGGTAGGAGCGGCCCCGCGACAGGTAGATGAGGTTGTGCATCGGGCAGCTCATCGCCTTGAGCTGGTACTTGGCTCCCTCGAGCTCCATCGGCGGGAACATCGTGTCGGCGTAGTACGGCAGGTGGCCCGAGGTGTAGAAGAGGCCGTCCTTGGAGATGTGCGGGGTGCCGACGTAGGAGAAGCCCTCCTCGATGTGCCGGCGGCGCACGTAGTCCTCCATCTCCCGCTTGATGACCCCACCCTTGGGGTGGAACACGGGCAACCCGGACCCGAGCGCGTCGGGGAAGGAGAACAGGTCCATCTCCGCGCCGATCTTGCGGTGGTCGCGACGCTCCGCCTCGGCGAGCCGGTCGAGGTAGGCCTTGAGGTCGACCTTGCTCGGCCAGGCGGTGCCGTAGATCCGTTGCAGCTGCGGATTCTTCTCCGACCCGCGCCAGTAGGCAGCCGCCGAGCGCATCAGCTTGTAGGCGTTGCCGATCAGTTTGGTGCTGGGGATGTGCGGGCCGCGGCACAGGTCGCCCCAGGCGCGGGTGCCGTCTCGGCGGATGTTGTCGTAGATGGTCAGTTCCCCGGCGCCGACCTCGACACTCGCGCCCTCGGCGGCAGCCTCGGTGTTGCCGCCCTTGAGCCCGACGAGCTCGCACTTGTAGGGCTCGCCAGCCAACTCCTCCAGGGCCGCGGCATCAGTGACGACCCGCCGGGCGAAGGTCTGCCCCTCGTTGATGATCTTCTGCATGGCCTTCTCCAGGGCCTTGAGGTCATCAGGGACGAAGGGGGTCTCGATGTCGAAGTCGTAGTAGAAGCCGTCGCGGATCGGTGGGCCGATGCCGAGCTTGGCCTCGGGGTTGATCGACTGCACGGCCTGAGCGAGCACGTGCGCGGCGGAGTGACGCAGGACCGCGAGCCCGTCCTCGGAGTCGATGGTCACCGGATCGACGACATCGCCGTCGGTGAGCACGTGGAAGAGGTCGCGCAACTCCCCGTTGACCCGGGCCACGACCACGGAGCGGTCGGCGACGCCGGCCTGCTCGAACAGGTCACCGGCGCTCGTCTGCTCCGCAACCGATCGCTCGCTTCCGGCGATGGTGACGGTGATCGATGCAGACACGGTGGGTACTCCTTGGGTGCGGACCCGATCCCCGGAACGGGACGAGGCGATGACGTATGCCGCTGGGCTGCGGCGCCTCCGCCAGCCTACCGAGCGCGGGGGGTGGGTCGCGACGCAACTTCAGCCAGCCGGCTGAGCACGCCCGGATCTTCGTTGCTGGGGTCAGGGCAGGCGCGGCGTCGAGCCCATCGACGGATTACGGCCTATGGTGAGGAGATTGTCCAGACCTGACGCTCGACAAGAACTGAGGAGCTGCATGGCCCCCCGACTGACCTGGCCCGTGGCCGCAGTAGCCGCCCTGGTCGTGCTCCTCGCGGCGGCCTGCGGGGGCTCTGGAGTCGATCCCGGTGCGGCCTCCGCAGGTCCGGGGACGAGCGGGACGACGCACTCAGCGCCCGCAGCGGGTGCCTCGAGCGGGCCGGTCACCCCGCCCTCCACCTCGAGTCCCGCCACCACCCTTCCGGCAACCCCCAGAGCCACCACGCCGGTTTCATCGGAATTGCCCCGAGGCGGGCGCACGCTCTTTCCGCACTATCGCCTGGTCGGCTTCGCCGGGCACCCGAACTCGGTCCCACTGGGGCGGCTCGGCATCGGCAAGCTGGCCGACCGCACGGCGGAGATCGAAAAGCTCGCTGAGCGCTATGCCGACGGCCGCACACCGCTGCCCGTCCTCGAACTCATCGCCACGGTCGTGCAGGCCCAGCCGGGCCGGGACGGGATGTACCGGGCTCGTGCTTCTGACTCGATGATCGCGACGCAGCTGGCGGCCGCCCGTCAGGTGAACGGGATCCTGCTGCTCGGGATCCAGCCGGGTCGTTCACCGTTCCTCACCGAGGTCAAGGCCTACGCCAAGTGGCTCAAGGAGCCCGACGTCGGGATCGCGCTCGACCCCGAGTGGGCGATGGGGCCGCGCCAGGTCCCGATGCGCGTCTTCGGCAGCACGACGGGCAAGGAGATCAACGGGATAGCCGCTTATCTGGCGGGCGTCGTCAAGGAGAACGACCTGCCCGAGAAGGTGCTCGTCTTCCACCAACTCGCCCCCTCCATCGTGCGCCACGAGTCGGACATCAAGGCGCACCCCGGGGTGGCCATCATCAAGTCGGTCGACGGCATCGGCAGCCGCGCCATGAAGGAAGAGACCTGGCGCAAGCTCACCGCCACGATGCCCAAGTCCCTGTATCCCGGCTTCAAGCTCTTCTATGAGGAGGACGCGCAGTTCGGTCCCCTCATGACACCCGCCCAGGTGCTGGCCCTGCGACCCGAGCCGGACTACGTCCTCTACGAGTGAGCCCGCCCCCGCGAAGTCTCGGGAGCGGGCTCGGCCGCCGACCAGCGGGCGGGCTCGCGTCCGGTTACCAGGTGTTCTCGACGATGGCGTGCTCGATCTCGCGGCGCCCGCTCTCCAGGACGGAGAGCGTGCTGCCGGTCGTGATGTGTGAGCGCAGCCGGACCGTGGACGGCAGTCGCACGGGCTTGTGGAACCAGACCCGGCTCGTGACCCCCGCGTCGGGAAGCGCCGGGCCGAGGGCCGCGAGCACCTTTGCGTACGTGTACATTCCGTGCGCGATGGCCGTCGGGAAGCCGAGCGGCTTCGCCGTCAGGGCATGCACGTGGATGGGGTTCCAGTCCCCCGACACCGCGGCATAGGACCGGCCGGTGCCCTCCCCGAGCCGCCACGAAGGCCCGGAGCTGACTGCCTCGAGGGACTCGAGAGAGGGCGCCTCGGACGTGTCGGCATCAGGGTGGCTCGCACCACGGGCGAGGTAGGTGCTGACCCCCCGCCAGACCAGCTCGTCGCCAACTCTCGCCTCCGACACGAGGTCGACCTGGCGGCCGCGCCGGTGCGGCCGCAGGGTCTCGGCGTGCACCGTCAGGTCGAGCTCCTCGTCGACCGCGATGGGCCGCACGGTGGTGATGACATTGGTGACGTGCACGGCCCCCAGCAAGGGCAGCGGGAAGGCCCGCTGGCTCATGACGGCCATCTGGAGCGGGAAGGCCAGTAGGTGGGGATAGGTGACCGGCAGCGCGGTTCCGACACCGAAGCCGCACAACCGGGAGTAGTCGACGAGGTTGTCGAGCTCGATCCGGACGCCGCGGCGGACGGCTCGGGTGTCGGGCACCTCGCCCGTGGTGCCCCGGCCAGTCACCACGGCGGAGGCGTAGATCCGTTTGAGGTCAGGGGCCGAGTCGAAGGTGATCTCGTGGGTCATGTAGTGATCACGCTCCCAGCAGGCTCTGGCCGCAGACCCGCACGACCTGTCCGGTGACGGCGGCGGTGCCCGGCTGGCTGAGCCAGGCGATCGTCTCGGCGACGTCCTTGGGGTGACCACCCTGCTGGAGCGAGTTCATCCGACGCCCGACCTCGCGGGTGGCGAACGGGACCTGCGCCGTCATCTCGGTCTCGATGAAGCCCGGGGCGACCGCGTTGACCGTGATGCCGCGGTCCTTGACCTGCGCCGACAGGGCAGTGACCAGGCCGATGACGCCGGCCTTGCTCGCGCCGTAGTTGGTCTGCCCACGGTTGCCGGCGATGCCGGCGATCGAGGAGACGCACACGATGCGGCCACCGTCGCTCAGCCCGCCGTCACCGAGGATCGCCTCGTTCATCCGCAGGATCGACGCCAGGTTGACGTCCAGGACGCTCCCCCAGCGCTTGTCGTCCATGTTGACGAAGAGCTTGTCCCGGGTGATCCCGGCGTTGTGCACGACGATGTCGATCGAGCCGTGCCGCGACGTCGCGTGCTCGACGATCCGGGCTCCGGCATCGGCCGCCGTGACGTCGAGTTGCAGGGCGGTGCCCTTGATCTCGTTGGCCACCTTCGCCAGGGCGTCCCCGGCGGCGGGGATGTCCACGGCCACCACGGTGGCCCCGTCCCGCGCCAGGACGCGGGCGATCTGGGCCCCGATCCCGCGAGCTGCTCCGGTCACGACGGCGACCTTGCCTGCGAGCGGCGCGAGCGAGTCGGGGTTGGTGCCGGCGGTGTCGGTGGTGTCGCTGACCCGGACGACCTGACCATCGACGTAGGCGGAGCGCCCGGAGAGGAAGAACTCGACGGCTGACCCGACTCCGCCGGCCGAGTCGCCTTGTGTCAGAACGAGGTTCGCTGTGGCGCCGGCACGCAACTCCTTGCCGAGCGAGCGAACGAACCCTTCGAGGGCACGTTGCGTGGTGAACTCGGTGACGTCGGTCAGGCCTGCCGGGTCGGTCCCGATGACCACGACGCGGGCGTTCTTGCGCAACCGCTTGACCGCCGGAGCGCCGAGCGTGCGCAGCGCGTCGAGGTCGTCGGGGACCTTCGCTGAGCTGAGGTCGAGGACGATGGCGCCGAGCTTCTGCTCGCCCGCCTCGTCCAGGGTCGCGACCGTGGTGACACCGTGCTCCCCGATGGTCGCTGCCACGCCAGAGGCGAAGCGGCCACCCCCGGCGACGAGGACGGGACCCTCACAGAGCGGCGAGCCGGGCTCGTAGCGGCGCAGCCGGGTCGGCTGTGGCACACCGACCTTGGCGGCGATCGGGGAGGTGATGATGCTCGTGAAGATATCGCTCATGACTCAGGCCTCCACGATCGCGACGACGCCCTGCCCACCGGCAGCGCAGATGGAGATGAGCCCGCGGACCGTCCCGCCGCCCCGTTCGTCCTTGAGCTGCTTGAGCTGCTTGGCGAGGGAGGCGAGGATGCGCCCGCCGGTGGCGGCGAAGGGGTGCCCCGCGGCGAGCGAGGACCCGTTGACGTTGAGGCGGTCGCGGTCGATCGTGCCGAGCGGTCCGTCAAGGCCGAGCTTCTGGACGCAGAAGTCCTCGTCCTCCCACGCCTTGAGCGTGGCCAGGACGGTCGAGGCGAAGGCTTCGTGCAGTTCGTAGAAGTCAAAGTCCTGCAGGGTGAGTCCGTTGCGGGCCAGCAGTCGCGGCACCGCATAGGCCGGGGCCATGAGCAGGCCCTCGTCGCCGTGGACGTAGTCGACCGCGGCGGCCTCACCGTCAACGAGGTAGGCCAACGGAGTCAGGCCGTGCTCGGCAGCCCAGTCCTCGCTGCTCAGCAGGACAGCTGAGGCGCCGTCGGTGAGTGGTGTCGAGTTGCCCGCCGTCATGGTGGCGTTCTCGCCCTTGCCGAAGACCGGCTTGAGCGCGGCGAGCTTGTCCGCCGTGGAGTCGGGACGCAGGTTGTTGTCCTTGCTCAGGCCGAGGAACGGAGTGATGAGGTCATCGAAGAAGCCCCGGTCGTAGGCGGCAGCGAGCTTCTGGTGACTGGCCGCGGCCAGTTCGTCCTGAGCCTCGCGGGTGATCCCCCACTGGGCGGTCGTGATCGCCTGGTGCTCCCCCATCGACAGGCCGGTCCGCGGCTCGGTGTTCTCCGGCAGGGCGGGGGCCAGGTCACTCGGGCGCAGGGACGAGAGAGCCTTGAGCTTGTCGAGCGGGGACTTGGCCCGGTTGACCGCGAGGAGGGTCTGACGCAGACCCTCGCTGACCGCGATCGGGGCATCACTTGCGGTGTCGACCCCGCCGGCGATGCCCGACTCGATCTGACCCATGGCGATCTTGTTGCCGACCAGGATCGCTGCCTCGAGCCCGGTGCCACAGGCCTGCTGGATGTCGTAGGCCGGCGTGTGCGGCGAGAGCCGCGACCCCAGGACGGTCTCACGGGTCAGGTTGAAGTCGCGGCTGTGCTTGAGCACGGCTCCCGCGGCGACCTCGCCCAGGCGCTCCCCGGCCAGGCCGTAGCGGGCCACCAGTCCATCCACCGCGGCGGTGAGCATGTCCTGGTTGGACGCCTTTGCATAGGCGCTGTTGGCACGCGCGAAGGGGATGCGGTTGCCTCCGAGGACAGCGACACGACGCGTCGATCGGGGGGTGGATTGCGAAGCCATGGGTTTCACTCCTGCGGAAGGGCCAGCGGGTGGGTGGGCTCAGATGTTCAGCCCGGACTGGTCGACGCCGGGCGCCGACCAGTTGAGACCAATATAACCGCAACTAAAAGTAGTCGATACAAGAAGTACCTGTTACTTTCGTGAGGTGGACAACACGGAGACCGAGCCGAGGGGGCGCTCGACCCACGGCCGCTCAGGTGGCTCGGAGCGCCCAGGTGGCGGCTCGGACGAGTCGGAGCACCCAGCCGGACCGACCGGCACAGCCGACCCAACCGGCCCACGCGACGGGCGGGACGTGCGGTGGGAACAGCACCGGGGTGAACGCCGCACCACCCTCGTGGATGCGGTCATTCAGGCCATCCGCATCCACGGCGCCGGGGTGGGGATGGACGAGATCGCCGCGACGGCAGGGACCAGTAAGACCGTCATCTACCGCTACTTCGACGACAAGGCGGGCGTCTACCGGGCCGTGGCCGACCGCATTGACCAACGGGTCCTGCGGCACGTGGGCGCGGCCCTGGCCCAGTCCAGCGCGCCCGACGGCGACCCTCGCCAACTGATCTCCTCGACCGTGGATGCCTATCTGGCCCTGGTCGAGTCCGACACCGAGGTCTACCGCTTCGTCGTGGGCCGGCCCCTCGTGGACCGTCCTCTCGTCAACGACCCCGTGGACGGGACGATCACCCAGGCCGCCGGCCTGCTCCAGGCGGCCCTGCGCGCCGGCGGCGTCGAGCCGGCTCTGGCCCGCTTCTGGGCGATCGCGCTCGTCGGCTCGGTCCAGGCCGTGGCCCACGACTGGCTCAACGACCCTGCACGTCTGCCCCGCCACGAGATCGTGGCGACCCTGACCGACCTCGCCTGGACCGGGCTGGCGCCCGCCTTGCAGCGCGACGAGGGCTCTGGGGTTGATGATGGCCGGCAATAGCACGGAGCAAAGATGACCTCTGCAGCCCACGATAGGAAGGACTCACCCGTGTCCGAGGACCGATCTGCCCTGACCCTCTCCCTCCAGCGCCACCTCGACGGGCCTCGAGGGGCCCTCCGGGATCAGGCGCGCCAACTGGACGGGGCGACTTTCGGGCACCCGGCCACGCCGCTGCCGATGTCCGAGCACCGGGCGCGGGTCACCGCGCAACTTCGACAACTCGCCACGGGAAGCTTCCCCGCGGACGGGTTCCCTGAGCGTCAGGGCGGCACCGGTCGGTATGGCGACTCGGTGACCGCCTTCGAGATGCTCGGCCACCTCGATCTGTCGCTCTTCGTCAAGGCCGGCGTGCAGTGGGGGCTCTTCGGGGGAGCTGTGTCGCTGCTCGGGACCGACCGTCACAACGCCCTCCTCCCCCAGATCATCAGCGGAGAGGTGCTGGGTTGTTTTGC
>JBDTAU010000559.1:0-8092 GCA_039924465.1 Dermatophilaceae bacterium | reverse complement strand
CCCTGGGGGTGGTCCCGGCGCGCAGTGCGGCCCCACTCAACCTCGTCGTCGGCTCGGCCCAGGTGGTGCTGCCGACCATCATCCTGATCCAGCACGGCGCCGACCCGGCGATCGTCAACGCCACTTGGCCCACGTACCTGTTCGGGATCACCTACCTCTACTACGGTCTCGGGATCCTCCTCGACCTGGAGCCGCAGGGCCTGGGCTGGTTCAGTGCCTTCGTCGCGGCGATCGCTGCCTTCCAGGCGGTCCTGGCCGTCGGCCCCGACCCGGTCTTCGCCGTCATCTGGCTCACTTGGGCCGTCATGTGGAGCCTGTTCTTCCTCCTCATGGCACTCGGCCGGGACGAGCTGGCCAGGTTCACCGGGCGGTTCCTCGCCCTGCTGGGCGTGCCGACCTGCACGGTCTCCGCGCTGTTCCTCCTCCAGGGGAGCTGGACCTATGCACCGGCCGCCGGGTGGGCCGAGCTGGCCGGGTTGCTCTCACTGTCCGCCCTGGCCTGGCGGCTGACCCGGTCGAGTCTGGCCCGGTCGAGTCCGCCTCGCCCGGTCCCGGCGGACCCGAGCTGGGCGGGGCGCGAGCTCACCGGCATACGATCTGGGGTGTGACCGACGTAGCTGACGCCCGTGCCCGCCTGCTGACGATCATCAAGGACAAGGCGATCGTCCACGGACGGGTCACCCTCTCCTCGGGCCGGGAGGCCGACTACTACGTCGACCTGCGACGGGTCTCGCTCGACGGTGAGGCGGCCCCGCTCGTCGGGATCGTCATGCGCGACCTGACCCAGGACCTGTCGTATGCCGCCGTCGGTGGCCTCACGCTCGGCGCCGACCCGGTGGCCACCGCCATGCTGCACGCCGCGGCGGCGTCCGGTGACCGGCTGGACGCCTTCGTCGTGCGCAAGGCCGGCAAGGCGCATGGCCTCCAGCAGCGGATCGAGGGACCGTCGATCAGTGGCCGCGACGTGCTCGTCGTCGAGGACACGACCACGACCGGCGCCTCCCCGCTCGCGGCGCTGGAGGCCGTGCGCGCGGCGGGGGCCCGGCCCGTAGCGGTCGCGACGATCGCTGACCGGGCCACCGGTGCCGACGAGGTGATCCGGGCCGCCGGGGTCGAGTACCGCTACGCCTACTCGCTCGCGGAGCTCGGCCTGGCCTAGGGCTGGATCGAGGCTGGGCCCGGCAGGAAGTTGGCAGGAAGTTGGCCGAAGACCGGCCGGGGGGCCGCTCGGTCTAGGATCGTGTCGCACTCAACTCTGAAACAGGGGAGAACCCATGATCGTCGTCTGGATCCTGCTCGCCATCGTGGTGCTGACCGCCATCTGGGGCGTCAGCGCCTACAACGGCCTGATCGGCCTACGCAACAAGGTCGAGGAGGGCTGGCGCCAGATCGACGTCGAACTCAAGCGCCGCCACGACTTGATCCCCAACCTCGTCGAGACCGTCAAGGGCTACGCGACGCACGAGACCGACACGCTCGAGGCGGTCATGCAGGCCCGCTCCGCCGCCATGTCCGGGGGACAGGGCCCAGCGCAGGCCGCCGCGTCCGAAGGCCAGCTGAGCCAGGCCCTCGGTCGCCTCATCGCCGTGTCGGAGGCCTACCCCGACCTCAAGGCCAACCAGAACTTCCTCGCCCTCCAGCAGGAACTGACCAGCACCGAGGACCGGATCGCCAGCTCGCGCCGCTACTACAACGCGCTCGTGCGTGAACTCAACACCAAGGTCGAGTCGGTGCCGAGCAACATCATCGCCGGGGTGGCCAAGATCGGGCGGGCGGAGTACTTCGAGACGCCGGCCATCGAGGCCCAGGTGCCCAACGTGTCCTTCGGCAACTCCGGTCTCGGCTCGCCGACCACCCCGGGAGCCGTCGGCGGCCCCTCCACACAGCCGGGTCCGCAGGCGATCGACCCCAACGTGCCCAACCCCAACGTGGATCGTCAGCTCCCCAACGAATGAGCCGTTGGTCCGATCCTGCGGCCAGCTGACCGCAGGATCGGGCTGGGGCGCAGGACCGTGGGGGAGGACCGCAGGGAACGAACGAGGGGGCACCGTCCGTCTGGACGGTGCCCCCTCGTTGTCGTGTGGGGCGGGTTGCGCCGCGGGCTCAGCCGCGAGGCACGTGCACGTGCTCAGCCGCGTGAGTCGCCGCTGGCGAGGTCCTGGGCCGCCTCGCCGACCTCGGTCGCGATCGCTTTGGCCTCCCGCTTGTGCTTGCGGTACTCGTAGACCATCGGCAGCAGCGAGATGAAGACGATGATGAGGATGCCGTACTCGAGGTTCTTCTCGAGCGCTGGGAAGGTCTGCCCCAGCAGGACCCCGAGCAGGGTGATGCTGACCACCCAGGCCACGGCGCCGATCGCGCTCCACGAGAAGAACCGGCGCCGGTCCATCCGGCTCACGCCGGCCACGACCGTGATGAAGGTGCGCACGATCGGGACGAAGCGCCCGAGGACGAGGGCCCGGTTGCCGTAGTGCTCGAAGAAGGCGTTCGTCTTGTCGAAGTTCTTGGCGTTGATGAAGCGCCCGTTGCGTTTGTAGAGCGGATGCCCGACGGCTCGCCCGATCTCGTAGCCGACGACGTTGCCGGCGAAGGCGGCGATGGTCAGAGCCACGATCGCGAACCACAGCGGGATGTCGATCTGGTTGCCGGCGATGAACAGGCCGATCGCGAACAGCAGCGTGTCGCCGGGCAGGATCGGGAAGAGCAGACCGCACTCGATGAAGACGATGATCAGGGCGATGATGAAAAACGCACCTTGGTACTGGTTGAGCAGATAGGTGGGGTCCATCCAGTTGGGACCGAGACTGGCGAGTGCGTGCATGGCTCAAGGGTAGGCGCTGGCGGGAGCGTCCCCGAACAGGTCTCGAGGGTCCCGGGCCATCAGGCGGGTGTCCGCTCCCTCATCCGTCCGGCATTCGTCCGGCATTCGGCCCGGCATCAGAGACGTGGCACGACGACGCAGCCGCCCGCCCTAGACTCCCCCTGGACCCACCACGCCGCACCAAGGAGCCCGCCATGTCCCGCCCCCGTCTCGCTGCCGCCGCCGTCGCGCTCGGAGTTGCCGCCCTCGGTGCGTGTGGCTCGGCCACCACCCCGGACGCCCCGAGTAGCGCACCGCTGACGCAGGGCGCGGCACCGGCTGCGGATGCCTGTGCCCCGGCGGGCCTGAAGCTCGTGACACCGGGCAAGCTGACCGTCGGCACCGACAAGCCCGCCTACGAGCCGTGGTTCTCCGGCGATGAACCGAGCAACGGCAAGGGCTACGAGTCGGCGGTGGCCTACGCGATCGCCGACACGATGGGCTTCGCCAAGGCCGACGTGGCCTGGACGGTCGTGCCGTTCAACACGGCGATCTCCCCGGCTCCCAAGTCGTTCGACTTCGACGTCAACCAGATCTCCATCTCGGATGCGCGCAAGAAGGCGGTTGACTTCTCGTCCGGCTACTACGACGTGCGTCAGGCCGTCGTCACCTACAAGGGCAGCCCGATCGACGGGAAGACGACGGTGGCCGACCTGCGCGGCGCCACGCTGGCCGCTCAGGTCGGGACGACGAGCTACACCGCGATCAAGGAGCAGATCAAGCCGACCACCGACCCCAACGTCTTCGACACCAATGACCTCGCCGTCCAGGCCCTCAAGAACAAGCAGATCGACGGGATCGTCGTCGACCTGCCGACCGCCTTCTACATGACGGCGGCCCAGCTCGACGACGGGGTCATCGTCGGTCAGCTGCCGGCCGTCGGCAGCCCGGAGCAGTTCGGCGCGGTTCTCGACCTCGGCTCGCCGCTGACACCCTGCGTGACCAAGGCCGTGGACACCCTGCGCTCCAACGGGACCCTCGAGAAGCTGCAGGCGGAGTGGCTGACGAACGCCGGGGCGCCCGAGCTGAAGTGAGCGCAACCCCATCAGCCGGTATGCCGCTGGGCGCGCTCCCAGTCGACAGCGCGCAGCCGTGGCAACCGTCGTCGACTGAGCTCGAACGACGGGCCTGGCGGCGCTCCCGCACGAGGCGGTCGGCGCTCGTGTCGGCCGTGTCGACGATCATCCTCGGCGGCTTCCTCGTCTGGCTGGTCACCCGGTCCGAGGGCTGGCCGCGGGTGCAGGAGACGTTCTTCAGCTGGGACAAGGCGGTCGACTCCTTCCCGGCGGTGCTCAAGGGGCTGTGGCTCAACATCCGGATCATGCTGATCTGCGGGGTGGCCATTGCGGCCATCGGTTTGACGCTGGCGATCATGCGGACCATGCGCGGGGCCATCTTCTTCCCCTTCCGGCTCGCGGCGACGCTCTACGTCGACCTCTTCCGGGGGCTGCCGCTGCTGCTCGTCATCCTGCTGCTCGGCTTCGGCGTGCCCGCGTTGCGCCTGCCCAACGTGCCCAGCGACCTGGTCATCTGGGGCGCGGTGGCCCTCGTGCTGTCCTACTCCGCCTACGTGGCCGAGGTGTTCCGGGCCGGGATCGAGTCGGTCCACCCGTCGCAGCGGGCCGCGTCCCGCGCCCTCGGGCTCACCCACGGCCAGACGCTGCGACACGTCGTGCTGCCCCAGGCGGTGCGTCGCGTCATGCCGCCGCTGATGAATGACCTCGTCTCGTTGCAGAAGGACTCGGGCCTGATCGCCGTGCTCGGTGTCGTCGACGCGATCCGGGCCGCCCAGATCGAGACGGCCACGGACTTCAACTACACGCCCTACGTCGTGGCCGGCTTCCTCTTCATCTGTCTGACCATCCCGATGGCCCGCTTCACCGACTACGTCGCGCGCAAGCAGGGCTGGCAGGGCGCAGGAGGACCGCTGTGACGCTGCTGTCGGTGCGCGGGGTGCGCAAGTCCTTCGGGAGCAACGTCGTGCTGCGCGACGTCGACCTGGACGTCGACGTGGGCCAGTGCGTGGTGCTCATCGGGGCGTCTGGGTCGGGCAAGTCGACCCTGCTGCGCTGCCTCAACCTCCTCGAGCAGGTCGACGACGGGGTCATCACGCTGGCGGGCCGGGAGATCACCGATCCACGCGTCAACGCCGATGAGATCCGCTCGCAGACCGGGATCGTCTTCCAGGCCTACAACCTCTTCCCGCACCTGAGCGTTCTCGACAACGTCACCCTCGCCCCGCGTCGGGTGCACAAGCGGTCCCGCGCGGAGGCCGAGCAGGCCGCCCTGACAATGCTCGAGCGGGTGGGCCTGGCGGATCGGGCGACGGCGCGTCCGGATGACCTCTCGGGCGGCCAGCAGCAGCGGGTCGCGATCGCCCGAGCCATGGTCAACTCACCCCAGTTGCTGCTCCTCGACGAGGTGACCTCGGCGCTCGACCCCGAGCTGGTCGGGGAAGTGCTCGACCTGCTGCGGGACCTGCGTGATGAGGGGATGACGATGATCGTGTCGACCCACGAGATGGGTTTTGCCCGCAACGTCGCCGACACGGTGTGCTTCCTCGACGGTGGGCGGATCCTCGAGCAGGGCTCGCCCGAGCAGGTCCTGCTCTCCCCCCGAGAAGCGCGCACCCAGCAGTTCCTGTCGCGGCTCGTCTCGTGACGCCGACCGAGCGGGAGCCGGGAGACGCCGGGGAGCCGGCCCAGCGGCATACGGACGTGGGCGTGGGGCCGTGGGAGGGGCCGTGGCCGGAGGGGGATCACTGGGACCCCGAACTGCTGACCGGGGGAGATCGGCGCAACGTCGTCGACGCCTACCGCTACTGGCGACTCGAGGCGATCGTGGCGCACCTGGACGCGTCCCGGCACGACTTCCACGTCGCGGTCGAGAACTGGGGCCACGACTTCAACATCGGCTCGGTGATCCGGACCGCGAACGCCATGAACGCCAAGGCATTCCACATCGTCGGCAAGCGGCGCTGGAACCGGCGCGGCGCCATGGTGACCGACCGCTACCAGCACGAGCACCACCACCCCGACGCAGCCTCCCTCGCGCAGTGGGCGCAGGGCGAGGGGCTGACGCTGGTCGGGATCGACAACCTGCCCGGATCGGTGTCGCTCGAGACCTTCGACCTGCCGCGTGGCGCCGTCCTGGTCTTCGGCCAGGAGGGCCCGGGTCTGTCGGAGGAGATGCGCGCGGCCTGCGCGGTGATGCTGCACATCGAGCAGTTCGGCTCGACCCGCTCGATCAACGCCGGTGCGGCTGCCGCCATCGCCATGCACGCCTGGGTGCGGCGCCATGTCTTCGATCAGCAGCCCTGACTGTTGACCTGCGCCAGCGGTGTCGCCAAGACTGTCGGGACCGCCGACGACGGTGTCGGCGCCCTAGCGGAAGGTCGGCTCATGGCACACACCTACGGCATCAGTGAGATCGTCGGCACGTCGGAGACCTCCATCGACGACGCGATCAAGACCGCAGTGGCCCGCGCGAACAAGACGGTCCGCGGACTGAACTGGTTCGAGGTGACCAACGTGCGCGGCCACCTCGATGAGGGCACGGTCGCCTACTTCCAGGTCACCCTCAAGCTCGGCTTCCGCATGGAGGACTGACTCGCCGTCCGGAGCCGCTGCTCACTCCTCGGTGGCCAGGGCCTGCTTCCAGCTCAGCTTGCCGCGGGTCTGCATCAGCGACCGGCGGTAGACCTTCTCCGCGATCCGGACGACGACGGCTGCGAAGGCCAGCATGATGAGCAGCGCGACGATCGGCTCCCACCACATCGCATCTCCCGACAGGACCCGGGCGGGCATGGAGATGACCGACACGATCGGGACGTAGGAGGCGATGACCTGCGCCGTCCCGGACAGGCTGAACGAGATGACGTAGACGAGGATGAGCACGATCGTGACCGGGCCGGTCGTGCTCTGCAGGTCCTCGGTGCGCGAGGCCAGCGCCCCGCCGACGGCGAACAGGCACGCGAGGGCAAAGAACCCGACGGCGAAGAACACGACGAACCACAGCACCGAGCCGGACAGCGATGGCAGCGTCGAGGAGATGTCGGTGAAGGTCAGGGCCGCGAGCCCCACGGCGGAGAAGAGCACGACCTGCCCGAGCGCGATCACCGTGGTGCCCAGCACCTTGCCGGCGAGCAACTGTCGCAACGGGATCGCCGTTGCGATGATCTCCACGAGGCGGGACTGCTTCTCCTCGACGACGCTGGCCGCGATCTGCTGGCCGAACATCATCGCGGCGAGGTAGAAGAGGATCGCGAACGCGAAGGTGGCCACCTGGACGGAGGTGCGGTTGCTGTCCGTGCCGTCGAGCCGGTCGGTCGTCAGGGCCGTGCCCTTCTCGAGGGCGGTGATGGACGTCCCGACCTCGGCGGCGTTACGGGTGAGGGCGCCGAGACGCACCTGGTCCTGCACCGCGACGCTGAGGGAGCTGTCGACGTCATCGGTCGAGGAGAGCACCCAGCCGGTCGGCGCTTCGTGCAGCCAGGCATCGACGTCGCCGTCCTTGGTCGCCTTCTGGGCCGCCGCGTCATCAGCGAGCGTCTCTGCGGCGATGGTGACCTTGTCGTCCGCGGCGTGCGCGGCCGTGCCAGCACGCGTGACCAGCTCCTGCGCGGCGGTGCTCGTGACCGCGACGGTGTAGGACGAGGCGCGTTGGCTCTGCCAGGCCGAGAACCCGGCGAACCCGGCCATGAGCAGCAGGGTCACGATGGTCGAGACGATGAAGGTCTTGTTGGTGACCCGGACGATGATCTCTCGGGTGGCCACGAGGAGCCACGGCGGTGTGCTCTGCTCCGCCTGCTGTCGGCCTCGGGTCGGGTCTGGGGTCTCGTCGTGGGGTGTCATGCCGTCACCTCGCGGTAGATCTGGGCCAGGCTGGGCCGTTGGGTGTGGAACTCGAGGACCTCGCCTCGGGCCAGGGCCTCCGTGAGCAGGTGCCGGCCGGCGCCGTCCTCGAGGAGCTCGACCAGGGCGGTGGGCCCGTCGATGTCGACGGTCTGAACGCCCGGGATGCCGCGGACCCAGCCAGCATCGCCAGTCACGACGAGCCGGTGCCGGGTGGGGCCTTGCGACTGCAGCTCCTCCGGTGCACCGTGAGCGACGACCCGGCCCTTCGCCAGCACGACGAGTCGCTCGCAGAGCCGCTCCACGAGATCGAGCTGATGGGAGGAGAACAGGACCGGGACACCACGAGCCGTGTGCTCGCGCAGCAGGTCAGCCATGC
>JBDTAU010000558.1:0-6871 GCA_039924465.1 Dermatophilaceae bacterium | reverse complement strand
CTGCGCAACGTGGCCGGCGGCCTGCTCGCCATGGGCATCACCTACCTGATTGGCTCCCTCATCGGGCCCCAGATCAGTTGATCGCAATTCTTGGGGCGCTGGTCAGCCACCACGGCTCCAAGACCTGTAGAGTTTGACCTGTCCGGCGCCGTTCGTGGCTTTTGCCGCAGGAGCCGACACCTCTCACGAGACGGTGCCAGATCGTCGACCGTCCGTGTTAGGCGTCCCGTCTCCACGCTGTCGGGACGCTGGCCACGTGGGGACGTGGCCTTGATCCACGTCGACTCCGGTCGACACGAATCGGTGCACTCGGCACCGGGACCCGCCACCCTCGGCGGACCCGACCAGCCGCCCGGTGACACCAGGAGGAAGATGACCACTCGAGTTCGCCATCGGGGCTCTGACCGATCCGGCCAGCAGCATGCCGACAATCGCTCGAACGACCCGGCGCCACTGATCCAGGTCCTCGCGCGGCGGGTGCGGGAGGTCGAGTCCCGGGTCGCGGCCAAGGGCCGGGCCACCCCGTCCAACCGCACGAAGTTCCAGGTCGTCGCCCTGCTCATGCGCTCCGAACGAGCCCGGGTCAAGGCGGACACCTCGATCCCGTCAGCGACTCGAGCCGTGCTGCTCAAACGCCTGGACGGGGTCGCCACGATCCTCGCGCAGATCGCTGCCCGCGACACCAGCCTGCTCGCCCTGCTCGATGCCGATGCGACCCCGGGCGTGACGGCGCGGCAGATGCGCCACGACTGGCTCCTCGAGTCGGGCGCCGAGTTGGCCCCCGAGGACCTCGTCATCACCGCACCACCACCACCGGCGCCGATGGTGTCGCCCCAGCTCGCGGCCAAGCAGGTCCTGCCTCGATCGGTCCCGGCCCGAGTCGCGGCCAACCCCTTCCTAGCGCCCGACCTGACCAAGGCCATCCGGGAGGAGTACCTCCCCGGACGCCTCGCCGGCTGGGAACTGCTCGGACCTCTCTACCGCTCGTTCGAGCGCGGCTCGGGCGGCGAGGCCGCCTCGATGGCGCTCCCGCCGAAGCCCGCCATCGACCGGCTCTCTCCCCCGGGCACCACGCTGATGGACCACCAGGCCCGCTTCCTCGAGAAGGTGCGCGAGGGGCACCGGACCTTCCTGCTCGCTGACGAGCCCGGCCTCGGCAAGACCGCCCAGTCCGTCGTGGCAGCCTCCGTGGCGGGCGCCTACCCGATGCTCGCGGTGGTCCCCAACGTCGTGAAGATCAACTGGGCCCGCGAGGTCGAGCGATGGACGCCGCAACGCAAGGTGACGGTGATCCACGGCGATGGCCAGGGTGTCGACGCCTTTGCCGACGTCTTCGTCGTCAACTACGCCATCCTCGACCGCCACTTCGCGTGGCTCTCGTCCTTCGGCTTCCGGTCGATGGTCGTTGACGAGGCACACTTCATCAAGAACCTCAGCTCGCAGCGCTCCCAGCAGGTCCTCGGCCTGGCCGACCGGCTCCGGGCCACGACCCCGGGGGGCAACCCGCTCCTGATAGCGCTCACCGGAACCCCCCTCATCAACGACGTCAAGGACTTCGACGCGATCTGGCGCTTCCTCGGCTGGGTCACCAAGGACGGCAAGCCGGTCGCCGAGCTGGTCCGACGACTCGACGACATCGGCTACACCCCGGCCGACCGGGGGTTCTACCCCGAGGCGCGGCAGGCCGTCATCGACATGGGCATGGTGCGGCGCCGCAAGATTGACGTGGCGAGCGACCTGCCGGAGAAGCGGATCGCCGACATCACGGTCGAGTTGGAAGACGAGCTCGGCAGGTCGATCCGTAAGGCCGAACGAGCCCTCGGCGAACGACTGGCCAAGCGCTACCACGCCATGCTGGCCGACTCCGGTCTCACCGAAGAGGATGGCGAGCCCAACCTCACCGTCATGCAACGAGTCGCCGCGGCCGAGCTCAAGGCCGGCTCCGCCGAGAAGAGCGCCAAGGGCGAGAACGTCTTCACGCTGGTCCGCAAGATCGGCCAGGCCAAGGCGGAACTCGCGGCCGACTACGCGGGCCAGTTGTCACACTCCGTCGGCAAGGTCGTCTTCTTTGCCAAGCACATCGACGTGATGGACACGGCCGAGCGGGTCTTGTCCGAGGCCGGCCTGCGCACCGTTTCGATCCGCGGCGACCAGAGCACGGCGGCACGCCAGGCAGCGATCGATGCCTTCCAGACGGACCCCGACGTGTCGGTCGCGGTCTGCTCCCTGATGGCGGCCGGCGTGGGCCTCAACCTCCATGCCGCCTCCAACGTGGTCCTCTCCGAGTTGTCGTGGACGGCAGCCGAGCAGGGCCAGGCCATCGACCGCGTGCACCGGATCGGTCAGGACGAGCCGGTCACCGCGTGGCGCATCCTGGCCGCCGCGACGATCGACACCAAGATCGCCGAACTCATCGACGCCAAGCAGGGCCTCGCCGCACGGGCCCTCGACGGCAGCGACGAGGACGTCTCCGCCGGCGACACCCTCCAGCGGGATGCGTTGGTGCAACTGCTGGCCCAGACCCTGACCGAGCACGCCTGACCGGGCGGGCTTGGGGGCGGGCACCTCCATCCAACCCGCCCGCCCGACCCGACCGACCCGCCCGCCCGACCCGCCAAGCCTGAGTGATGCGACCTGCCTCACCCGCTCGATCCCTGCCTTCCCGACCGTTCATCTACTACAATTAGTAGTATTCGAGCAGCGGCTCGACCCCCACGCGAGGTTCAGAAAGGGCAGGTGGCCACCATGTCGCACTATCAGGATGACGTCATAGACCAACCGACGAACGTCCTTCACCCCGAGGAGTCCTGGGAGTTCCTCCGAGAGCACGACTTCGGGCGCTTGGCGTTCCACCTCGTCGGGGAGGTCCACATCGCGCCGATCAACTATGCGGTCGACGGCGACCGGATCCTCTTCATGACGGCCGAGGGCAGCAAGCTGCTGGGCATCACGATGAACGCCGATGTCGCCTTCGAGGTCGATGAGATCACCGACGAGCACGCGATGAGCGTCATCGCCCGCGGTCGGGCCCGTCAGCTCGAGGGCAGCGAGAAGTACGTCGTCGAGCAACTCCCGGTCCGACCCTGGGTGAGCACCCCGAAGTACGGGGTCGTGGCGATCACGGTCGACGAGATCACCGGGCGCCGCTTCAACCTGCGCCGTCCGTGGTTGCAGGCCACCCCCTCCTGAGCGCACGCCCGCTCCCGAGCCAACTCAGCGGCATACGACGCCCGTAGGCCGCTGGGCTGGCGACCGCTCACGAGCGTCCGATGATCCCCCGACCGAGCGCGCGCAGCATCGCGGCGAAGACGATCACCCACGCCGCCACGGCGACCCAGAGCCAGCGCTCCCCGACCCACTCGACGATCGGCAACTTGTCGGCGCGCCCCAGGGTGATGCACGCGACGGAGTACATCCCGAGCGGGAAGATCATGCTCCACAGAGTCGGCTCGTAGATCAACGGAACCTTGCGCACGTAGTGGCGCCAGACGCCGACGGCGATGAGCACCGGGATGAGCCACGTCGCGAAGGCCCAGAAGACCACGGACATGCCGGCGATCAGGCCCCGGGTGGCATCGACCATCGGAGCTGAATACATGTCGACGATCCGCGCTCCGGCCACGACCGTGATGGCGATGGCGCCCATGGAGACCCAGTAGGGCGGGTCGAAGTCCTCGGGGTCGAGGGGATAGAGCATGATCCGCAGGGAGACGATGATGGCCGACGCGGTGTAGAGGAAGACCCCGACCGACCACGACAGGATGGCCAGGATCGCGAGGTACTGCCGACCCGAGGTGGACACCACCTCCAGGGTCGCCGCGGAGACGGCGACCGACTGGCTCGCCACGACCCAGATGAACCACGTGCCGTTGGCGAGCGCCACGACCGGCCGCTCCTTCTGCCCCACCACGGCGCTCCACGGGATGACGTAGCCAAGCACGAGCCACACCAGACCGGAGACGAGCAGGAGCCAACCGGTCAAGGAGTACCATCCCTCAGCCCCCGCCCGGGCGCCCAGGACATTGGTGCCGGCGACGAACGTGAAGAAACCGAACGCCCGGCGCGGCGCCCGGAAGTCGCTCGCCATCGCGTGCCGGTAGGAGATGAAGCGCCACAGGTTGAGCACGCAGAGCACGACGTAGGACACGATGCAGATGGCGAAGAGGATGGTCGACAGCACGTCGAAGCCAGTGAGTTGAAGCCCGAGCGAGATGATCCCGCTCGCCATGACCAGGGCGAAGTAGCCGGGAGTCAGGCCCTCGAGCATGCTCTCCAACCGCTCGGCCAGCGAGCGCCGTCCCAGCTTCTCGACGGTCATCGGGCTCCTGACGTCAGGCCACTGCAGGTCAAGGGGAACGATAGCGAACTACGCCGGAGCCGGGAGCCGAAGTCGCGCCCCAGCACCACCCAGCAGTCGGTGGATCAGCCGACGGCGTCACGCGCGGCGACGAAGGCCGCGACGCAGGTGCGTACGTCATCCTCCGAGTGCGCCGCGGAGAGCTGGACCCGGATCCGCGCCTTGCCCTGCGGGACCACGGGAAAGCTGAACGCGATGACGTAGACACCGCTCGAGAGCATGTGCTCAGCGATCGCCGCCGCTTGCCGGGCACCGTCCGCACCGGGGAACATCACCGGGCGGATCGGGTGGGTTCCCGGCAGCAGGTCGAAGCCCGCCTCGGTCATCAACTGGGTGAACAACGCGGTGTTGCGCCGCAGGAGGTCGCGTTGCTCCCCGGAGCTGGCCACGAGGCCGATCGCAGCCATCGAGCCCGCGACGACGGCCGGCGCGACCGAGTTGGAGAAGAGGTAGGGCCGGGAGCGCTGCCGCAGCAGGTCGACGATCTCACGGTGGCTGCTGACGTAGCCGCCCGATGCGCCGCCGAGGGCCTTGCCCAGGGTGCCGGTGATGATGTCGACCCGGTCCATCACTCCGAAGAGCTCGGGGGTGCCACGGCCACCGTCACCGACGAAGCCGACCGCGTGCGAGTCATCGACGAAGACCATCGCGCCGAACTCGTCGGCCAGGTCACAGATCTGGTCGAGTGGCGCGTAGGAGCCGTCCATCGAGAAGACCCCGTCCGTGACAATCACCGTGCGCCGGCAGTCGCGGGCGGCCTCGAGCTGGGCCCGCAGGTCGGCCATGTCCGCGTTCTTGTAGCGGAAGCGCTGCGCCTTGGACAGCCGCACGCCGTCGATGATCGAGGCATGGTTGAGCTCGTCGCTGATGATGGCGTCCTCGGCGCCGAAGAGCACCTCGAAGACCCCGCCGTTGGCGTCGAAGCAGCTCGAGTAGAGGATCGTCGCCTCCATCCGGAGGAAGTCGCTGATCGTCTCCTCGAGCGCGGTGTGCTGGGTCTGGGTGCCGCAGATGAAGCGCACGGACGCCATCCCGAAGCCCCACTCGTCGAGGGCTGACCCGGCCGCCGCGATGACGGCCTGGTCATCGGCCAGACCGAGGTAGTTGTTGGCGCAGAAGTTGAGCGCGTCTGCCTGCAGGGTGCGCACGTGAGAGCTCTGCGGGGAGGTCAGTTCACGCTCGTCCTTGTAGAGGCCGGCATCCCTGATCTCCTGCAGGGTGGCAGCGATCTCGTCCTTCACAGTGCCGTACATCAGGTCCTCCAAAGGTCGGTCGGGTGTCCCTGCCAGCGTATGCCGCTGAGCCGACCCCGCGAGCGCCTTTGCTTCGGTGCATGGCGAGCTGGGCGGCATACGGCCACCGCACCACTCGGTCACGGCGTCGACCGGATGAAGGAAACGATCAAAAGTAAAGATGCTTATGTGCTAGCACAAACAGCACTCTTGGTAAAGAGAGTGTAAGAGTTTGCCGCACTTCAGCGCGGACCATGGCGACCGGCCCGATACTGGAAGGAGACAGGGGCAGTTTTGCGACGATCGTTTCGGGAGGCGAGCGCGCGTGTCCTATCAGCGTCGAGCGCTGCGCAGGGATCGCCTGCTGCACTGCCTCGACGAGGCCCTCCCGACCGGGGTCGCACTGGTCGTGGCTCCGGTGGGCAGTGGCAAGACGACTCTCCTCGAGCAGTGGACGGACCGCTGGGCGCGACCGGTGCGCTGGGTCGACGCATCGGACCCCACCGATGTGCGCTCCCTCACCACGCAGACCATCACGTCGTCCGGGCCCCGGGGCTCGTGCACGGTGGTCATCGATGACGCGGACGGCATCGGATCCGACGACATCGAGTTCGTCCAGCACTTCATCGAAAGAGCCACGCCGAGCGTCACGGTCCTGGTCGCCTCACGCACGATGCCCGCCTTCAACCTCGCGCACCGCGAGTTCCCGACGCCCGTGCTCATCACCGGTGACGATCTGCGCTTCCGTCCACGCGAGGTCGCCCAGCTCTATCGAGACGTCTACGGCGCCACCATCAATGGTGCGGCCGCGGCGCAACTCGCCCGCGAGACCGACGGATGGGCCGCTGCGCTGCACCTGCATCACCTCGCCCAGGGCTCTCGACCCCGACCATCGAGCGCTGCGCCCCATGCGCTCACGATGAACGACCTCTATCTGCAGGACTACCTCACTCGAGAGGTCCTGCGTCCCCTCCCACCACCGCTCGTCCACTTCCTCCGGCTCACGAGCGTGTTCGATATGGTCACGCCGGGCCGGTGCGACGAGTTGTTGGGCTGGACCGGATCGCGCCAGGTGCTGCTGGAGTTGGCTCGCCGCGAGGGACTGGTCCGTCGCGACTCGGCCGATCCGGAGGTCTTCCACTACAACTCGGTCCTGCGGGACCTCCTCCGGGTCCAGTTGCGCGAGCAACTCGGAACCGACCGCTTCCGCACGGTGCGCGCATCGGCCATCGACGTGCTCGCGCGCGCCGGGGTGCCTCGCGAAGAGGCGGCCGCACGGGCC
>JBDTAU010000557.1:0-5828 GCA_039924465.1 Dermatophilaceae bacterium | reverse complement strand
TCATGGCTGACGCTGCGGCTCTGGAGCGGATGCCTGTGGTTCCAGGAAGCCTGGTCACCAAACATGGTGCCTTGGATGGGGAATCAGGCCGTTCTCACCGATGAAGACGGGCTTTGTCGACACAGATGCCTGCGCCAGGACGAGCCAGTGGTCTTCACTCGTGCTCGAGTGCGGCCGACTCGGCCGCGGCGTGCGGCCACTGTGCATCGGCGGTGGCGATCAGCCGCGACAGAGCAACGCGCCAAGGTTCCACCGGGTCGTCGACCCGTGGACCGAGGAGGTAAGACCGCAGCCCTGCGCGGTCAGGGCCTAACGTGTCACACCCGGCGGCATCCGCGAGGGCCGCTTCCCAGCCGTTCGGACTGCGGTCGATCAGGTAGCCGCCGCGGGTACTCGCGAGCTCGTCCCGTAGGGCGCGATGGTCACGGTTGCCGGGGTTGGGCATCAGGTACGGCTTGTTGCTGGCCAGGAAGTCGGGGACGACGCTCGAGATGTCACCGATCAAGACATCCGCCAGGTTGAAGCACTCATAGAGATCTGGTGCGTTGCCCGTGACCACGAGATCGCGATCAGCGAGGTCATCCAGGGTGGCTATGGTCGGTGAATCCGGAAGTTCGGCGTAGTTTCCCGAGTGTCTGATCGCTGTCATGATCTCGTCGTTCTTGAGACGTGTCTCACGCGACACCGTCCCGGTCAGCGGGTGCGGCTTGTAGATCACCCGCGTGTCTGGACGGTCGAGCAGCCACCGTACGATCGCCGGGCCCATGCTGGCGCAGGAACTGACGAACGGGTCGTCGGTCCAGCCCTCCCACGTCGGGGCGTAGAGCACACTGAGGGGGCGTCCGGTGCGCGGTGTCGGACCCTCGATACCGCCGAGTTGGGGGCGACCGACCTCGACGACGGCCTCGTCACGTACTCCGACCTGAGCGCGGTGCCAGCGCTCCCTCGAAGCGGGTCCTGCGACCCACACCTCGTCACACACCTTGGTGAACGGATTGATGCTCGCCACTTTGTCGGACTCACCATGCCCGATGAAAACGTGCTTCATGCGGGGTTCTCGCAGCAGGTGGATGTTTTTGCCGACGTGAGCGACGTAGAACGCGACGCGTACGGTTGGCAGCCGAAAATCCATGAGATCGACGCTGCGGGGGATGACCACGACGGGCAGGGTGGTCTGGGCGAGGCCAGCGAGGTGTGCTCGCTCCCGGATGATGACGAGCACCTCCTGTCCGATGCGTTCCATCGTAGACAGCCACATGTTCAGTTGGTAGGTCGAGGTGCGACTGCCGCTGAAGTAGAGGACAGCCCGCGGCTTGCGGGCTTGGACCGCGGCATTGATGAGACGCGTCGCCTGGCGATCGGACGGGTTGTCCCGCACAGCGGCGATGGCCCAAGCCAACCGGGCGATCAGCACGGCGAAGGCGGCCACGTAGAGGCCAGCGAGCGCGAAGAAGGGCCACCAGACATGCGAGGTGAGTGACCAGGCGCCAACCACGAGGATCGGCGTGGCGGCCGCGATCTGCGTCTGTAGACGCGGGAACTGCGGCACGGGGTGCACCGCTTGCCCGGATATCTCGATGTTGAGCGTCTGGACCGGCTGACGTGTCCGTCGGTCGAAAGGGGTGCGCAGGAAGAGCGCACCCCCTCGGACGAGCGGCACCGAGGTCGTGGCCACTGCCGCCGCCGTGAACAGCAGGGCGTCGGAGTCGACCAGTCGGGCCGCGAGGACAATGAAGCTGAGTTCGCGGACGAGGGAGCGCAGAGCCAGACCGTTCTGGGCCCGTGCGAACAGCGTCCGCACGGCGGCCATCTCGTGCCCTGCCAGATCGAACGCGACACCCACGACGACTGCGATGGCGAAAGCTAGTGGCGCCCCGACGATCGCGGCAGCGAGCGCGCCCACTTGGGCCGCCACCGTGCCGCCCAGCAGGATCAGCCCAGGCACGGACTTCGCCGGACGGTCGACGATCGACTCGAACACTCGGGGCCTCAGATCGCCGATGAGGCGTCTGCTTTCGAGTCAGCGTCAGCGAGTGCAGCGGCGATCCGGACGGCCTCGAGCTCGGTGCGGGACATTCCGGTCTCGGCTGGTTCGATACGGCGGACGTCGATGATGTGGCCCGTCAGCGATGACAGCAGCACATCGAGCGAGGTCAAGGCGACTGCCTTGCTCGACAGCAGCGTGTCAGCAGGCTCCTTCCCGAACGCCTGGGTGCGCATCGGGGTCGCGGTGCGTTCCGGGTTGATGCAGTTGACCCGGACGGGGATGTCCGACCACTCGTCGGCCAGCGCTTGCGTGAGATTGACAACTGCAGCCTTGGTGGAACTGTAGATCGAGTAGTCGGCGCGGCCGCGGGTGTAGGAACTCGACGTGAACAGCAGGAGTTGACCGTGGGTTTCGCGAAGGTACTTCAGTCCGCTCCTGGCAGCCGCTACCGGCGCAATGTAGTTGATCCGAATGGAGTCGAGCACGTCTTCCAGTGGGATCTTGTCGATCGGTCCGCGCCTCAGGATTCCGGCAGTCACGACGATGTAGTCGATGCGGCCGCTCGCGTCATGGGCGTGTTTGAGCGCAGCGTCGACGTCCTCCGTGCGCTCCACGTGGGTGCCCGTAGTCGAGCGGCTGAAGCTGTGCACCGTGGCGCCGAAGCCCGAGGCCAGTTCGCCGATGTCGGCGCCGATGCCGTAGGAGCCGCCGAGCACGACTACCACCTTGTCCTTCAACGCCTTGGCGTAGTCGTCGGCATCGGCACGGGGTGGAGCGGCACTCGACCCGATCTGGAACAGTTTGTCGGCGATGAAGACGTCGATCGGCTGAGTGATCTTCATGTTCTGGTCGGAACCAGCAACCACCGTGATCGCGACATCGGGGAGATACTTCAGCACGACGGAGCAGTCGTCGGTTGCCTTGAACTCCGGGTCCTGCCACGCCTTTTCATACGCCGCTCGAATGGTCCCGAGCTTGAACGCCTGGGGTGTTTGGCCTCGGCGCAGGAGGGACCGGTCGGGCACACCGGTGATGACCTCGTCCTCGTTGACGGTGATGATGGTGTCGGCAGACGGGATCGCGACGTCGACGGCGGCATACGAGTCGAGGGCGGTGATCACGTCATCGATGATCCTGTGATCCAGCAACGGACGGACTGCGTCATGGAACAGCACGTTGAGGTCATCGCCACCGATTTCGGCCAGGGCTGAAAGCGCCGCATTGGTGGTCTCATTGCGGGTGGCCCCGCCTGGCAGCACACGAAGCACCTTCGGGTGGCTCTTCGCGATCTGCTCGGCGGCCGCGAGGTGCTCTGGGTGCATCAGCACGAGGATCGAGTCGATCTGGTCCGCCTGCTCAAAGATCTCGATCGTGTGCTCCAGCACCGTCCTTCCCGCGATCTTGAGCAACTGCTTGGGGATCTTCAATCCGACCCTCGATCCGGTGCCGCCTGCCAGAACTACGGCGATGTTCCGGGGTGAATCGGGCATGAACGTACCTTTCTCGGGGCCGGGAAGCGGAATCAGGCTATCTCAGACACGTTCGTAGACTGGTACGCGCCGGCCGTCGACGAGGTGGTGACCCTGGTGGTGAGGCGAGGACCGACCCCTGGGCAAAGACCCATCCGGGGACCCGAAGGGGCAGGTCCGATCTCGTATCCGGACTGACGGCTATGCTGCACTCGCGTCTTTGCGCTGATCCCCGGGAGCTGACTGTGAGCGTGGTCTCAACCACCAGAAACCTTGCGGCCAAACGTCAGGTGCTCTGGACTCTCGTCCAGCGCGACCTGCGTGTTCGCTATGCGCGCAGTTGGCTCGGCTACGTGTGGACTGTCCTCGATCCGCTGGCGATGTCGTTCATCTACTTCGTCGTCTTCGTCTTCGTCTTCAAACGCGGCGACGTAGGACACCAGCCCTACTTCCTGTTCTTGGTGATCGGACTGCTCGCGTGGCAGTGGTTCAACGCGACGGTCATCGACACGGCGCGAGCCCTGTTGGCGGAGGCGAAGTTGTTACGATCCACCAACTTGCCCCGCGAGATCTGGGTCGTCAGGGTCGTCATCGCAAAGTCGATCGAGTACTTGCTCTCGCTCCCGGTGCTCCTCGGGTTCACCCTGGTCTACGCGCTATTGGGCGACGTGCACTTCGGTTGGGGAATCCTGCTCTTCCCGCTCGGTGTGGCGCTTGAATTCGTGCTGCTCACCGGGGTGGGGCTCTTCCTCGCCCCCGTGACGGCTCTGGTGACCGACATGCAGCGACTGGTGCGGATCATGCTGCGGATGACCTTCTACATGACGCCCATCCTGTATGCGGTCAACAGGGTGCCGGAGCCCTTCGACAAGGTCATGTGGCTCAACCCGCTGACCGGGGTGCTCGAGTTGATGCGTGCGGGCTTCTTCGACGCCGCGATCCGTTGGCCCGCCGTGGGATCATCAGTGGTAATGACGCTGGTCGTGCTCTTCCTCGGATTGCGCACCTTTCGCCGCCTTGAGCGCGCCGTCCTCAAGGAGATCTGAGCATGGTTCCGGTGATCCAGACCGACAACCTCGGTATTGAGTTCTATCGCTCTCGACGCCGCAGGCTGTCGCTGCGCGAGATGATTTTCCGTCAGCAGACCACCCACAGCCCTGAGACGTTCTGGGCGCTGCGCGACGTCAGCATCAGCGTCGGTCAGGGAGAGGCCGTCGGACTCATCGGCGCCAACGGCTGCGGCAAGAGCACGTTGCTCAAAATGATCGCTGGGGTGCTCATCCCAGATGAGGGCTCAGTGCAGGTCAACGGCGGGGTCGCGCCCCTCATCGAGTTGACGGGTGGGTTCATTGGGGAGTTGTCTGCGCGGGAGAACATTTACCTCACAGCCGGTCTGCACGGGCTGTCGCGCGAGCAGGTCGACGACCGTTTCGACGACATCGTCGAGTTCGCCGGCCCGCAGGTACGCGCTGCCCTGGAGACGCCCTTTCGGCACTTCAGCTCTGGGATGCAGGTGCGCCTGGGTTTCTCGGTCATCACATCGCTCGACGAGCCGATCCTGCTCGTCGACGAGGTGCTTGCCGTGGGTGACAAGGCCTTCAAGAACAAGTGTTACGCCCGAATGGAGAACCTCCTCGCTCAAGGCCGCACCCTGTTCCTCGTTAGTCACAGCCAGAAGGACCTGACCCGCTTCTGCACCCGAGGTCTTTATCTGAAGTCGGGGCGGCTCGTCGGCGATGGCTCGATCCACGATGTGCTCGAGGAATACTCGGTAGAGGTCGAGGCGCAGTCGTGATGGAGGGCCGGAGGCGCAGGCAGGTGCCCCCGATGGAGGAGTACCGGGCCATCGCACAGCCACCCGAGGTGCGCAACCGGCGTTCCTCCGAGCACTGGCTCGGCGACCTCTATCAGCGCGACATCTCACCGTACTTGTCCCGGCCGCTCGTGCGGCTGGGCTTCAGCGCCAATGCCGTGACCGCAATGATGATCATCGCCGGCGCGTGCGCTGGGCTCGCCCTGCTGATTCCCGGGCTTCCGGGTGTCGTGCTGGCGGCCGTCCTGACGCAGGTACAGATGCTCATCGACGCTGCCGACGGCGAGGTCGCCCGCTGGCGTCAGACCTTCAGTCCCGCGGGGCTCTTCCTCGACAAGGTCGGCCACTACACGGCAGAGTCGATGATCCCGCTCTGCCTCGGGGTCCGGGCTGCCGGCGGATTCGGTGACCTGTCGGCGGGCTATGGGTGGACAACACTCGGCGCACTGCTGGCGCTGCTCATCGTGCTCAACAAGGCACTCAACGACATGGTCCACGTTTCCCGTGCCTTCAGCGGGATGCCGCGCATCGATGAGGCCTCGGGCGTCGGTGCCCCCCG
>JBDTAU010000556.1:0-2741 GCA_039924465.1 Dermatophilaceae bacterium | reverse complement strand
GGCCATCTCCGCCGAGGGCGACGCGCCGCCCGAGGACTGGGCCTCGGTCGACCTGGCCCGGGCGGTCGCCTGGGTGCCGCAGCGGGCCGCGACCTCGATCGTCGGGCGCACCGTGCGTGAGGACGTGCTCACGACGCCGTCTGCCGTGGGGCTTGATCCCGACCTCGCCGCCCGCCGTGTCGATGCCCTCCTCGAGGCGCTCGGGTTGGCCCATCTGGCGCAGGTGGACCCGCGCAACCTCTCCGGGGGCGAGCAGCGACGGCTCGCCGTCGCTGCCGCGGTGGCCCATGGGCCGGCGCTGGTGCTCGCCGACGAGCCGACGGTGGGCCAGGACCGGCTCACCTGGTCGGCCGTCCTGGGGGTGCTCGAGCTCGCCCGTCGGGAGGGCAGCGGCGTGCTCGTGACGACCCACGACCCGGGGGTCATCGACGCTGCGGACCAGGTCGTGCACCTGGAGCGCCCGACGGAGCAACCCCCGCTGGGCGAAGCCCCGACAGGCGAGCTCGGCCTTGAGCCCTTCCTCGAGCCCGGACCGGAACCCGGCGCGGAACCCGGCCCGGCACCCGGACCGGAACCCGGCACGAATGCTGCCGGTGAGCCGGTGAACCGTCCCCTGCTGGCCCGGGTGGGACCGCTCGCGCTGCTGGGGGTCGGGCTCAGCGTGCTGCCGCTTCCGGCGCTGCTCGGCAACTGGCGGCACGGCCTGCTCGTCCTGGCCGTCGAGCTGGTCCTCGGGTTCATCGGGCTGCTGGCCCCTGGTCCCGGCCGGGCGCCCGAGGGGCGGCTGCGTGGTCTCCTGCTGCGCCTGGCGCCCGCGAGCCTCGCCGTCGTCGGGGTGGCCTGGTCGGCGTGGCTGCTCGGCGGCCGCGACCTGGAGGTGGCTGCGGGCGCCGCGTTGCGGGTGTTGTGCCTCATCGTGCCGTCCGCGTTCGTCGTCGGGTTCATCGACCCGGAGGCCCTCGGCGACCACCTGGCGCAGCGACTCCGACTTCCGGCACGACCGGTGGTGGCGGCGACGGCTGCCCTGCAGCGGTTGCAGTCGCTCGACACCCTCTGGGCAGAGCTGATGCGCACGAGGCGGGTGCGCGGCATACGGGCTGACCGGGGTCTGGTCCGCAAGGTCCGCGAAGCCGGAGAGGTCACCGTCGGGCTGCTGCTCGGCGCCTTGGGGCAGGCTGCGGTGCTCGCCCTCGCGATGGACGCGCGCGGCTTCGCCCAGAGCCAGCGCCGGACCTGGGCCGGGCCGGCCCCGTGGCGCGGCCCCGATTGGCTGGCGATGCTGGCCGGGGCCCTGGTGATCGCGGCCGCAGTGGTGGCGCGACAGCTCTGGCCCGGCTGACCGGCCTCCCGCCCCGTGACACCACTGACCCGGTCGGCGGGGCACAATGGGCGCCACAGAGCGTGGCGAGACGGCGAAAGAGTGGAACGGCGCAGTGAAACGGCGGGCACGACGGATGACGCAGGACGGCACGCACCGACGAGAGTCGAGGCCCGAGCCGACCCTTCGATGGGTCTGGGCGCACCGGCTCGCCGCGGCCGTCGTGCTGGGGTTGGGGATCGCGGTCCTGTCAGGCTGCGGCACCCCGCCGGCGGGCAGCACCACCCCGACCGGGACCGTCAGCGTCCCCATCCAACCCACCGTCACCCCGCTCGACACCGCGTGGCCCACGATGGATCCGTCCGCGGCTGGCGCGGGAGGCTCGTTCGACGCGTCCGATCAACTCACCACGACCTCGTGCGCCGCGATCGACGGGGTGTGGAGCTATGACGGCACCATGGCCAACCCGACCTCCACCGAGCAGACCTTCACCGTCGCGATCACCCTGGTGCAGACCTCCGACATGTCGGCCGCCTACACCAAGGAGATCGAGGTGACGGTGCCCGCCGGTGAGAGCGGGCCCGTCACGGCTCCGGACTTCCACACCGATCAGGCCAAGGGCCTCGAGTGCCTGACCGGTGCGACCGTCAAGGGCGGCTGACATGCGCCTCTTCCTCGTGCGGCACGGCGAGACCTACGCCAACGTCGCCCGCCAGCTCGACACGGCCTTCCCCGGAGCGGACCTGACCGACACCGGCCGCGAGCAGGCTCGGGCATTGGCCCGCAACCTGGAGCACCGGCTCGAGCGAGCTGGCGGCACCGCGATCTACACCTCGGACCTGGTGCGCACGGTGCAGACCGCGCGACCCCTCACGGTCTCCCTGGGCATCGAGTCGGTGTCGATGCCGGGGCTGCGCGAGATCCAGGCCGGCGACTACGAGATGTCGACCGACTGGGTGCCCTTCATCGAGGCAGTGGCCCGGTGGCATGAGTTCCCGCTGGACCCGATCCCCGGCGGCGACAGCGGGGTCGCGTTCCTCGCTCGCTACGACAAGGCCATCCGCACGATCGCCGACGGTGGTCAGGAGTCGGCGGTGGCGGTCACCCACGGGGCCGCGATGCGCGTGTGGTGCGCGACGAGCCTGGGTCTGGCGCCCGACTTCTTCGATTCACGCCGGATCGACAACACGCTGGTGGTGACCATGGAGGGTGATCCCGACGACGGGTGGCGGCTGCTGTCGTGGGGCGACGAGCCCTTCACCCGTGGGTGATCCCGGCCAGCCGCCGCACGCGCCTGGCCTGACCCGCTGGCGCGTCATCGGGATGGCGGCGGCGATCGCGCTGGCCGCAGCGTCGTGGGGCGCCGGGTCCCGAGCGACCCTCAACACGGGAATCCTCTGGCCGGGACTGGAGCGGTGGTCCA
>JBDTAU010000555.1:0-2613 GCA_039924465.1 Dermatophilaceae bacterium | reverse complement strand
GCCGAACATGACGAAGACCACGTCGGGGGCGAATCGACCCACCCGCCAATGGAACTCACGCAGCACGTCCTCGGCCGTCGAGCCGGCCACGCCCGTGTTGATGACCGCGTCACCGAGCCGGCCCAGCTCACCGCGAACCCGCTCGGTGAAGTGCTCGACGAAGCCGCGCCGCCCTCGCGTGTTCAACACGGCCTGGGTGATGCTGTCCCCGAGGAAGAGCCAGGTGACGGGCGGCCCGGCGAGGACCTCCCGGAGGCGTCCGGCGTCGCGGCGGGCGTACTCGTCAGCAGTGAAGTCCATCCAGCGAACCTAACAAGGCAGGGCGCCGCAGCGATCCCCGGCGACCACCTGATGGACACCTGGGACGTGACGCCAGCCCAGGTCAGCGTCGGGTCAACCGAGGAGTTCGCGGACGTCGTCGAACTCCGTCACGTCGTACCACAACAGATCGTCGGCCTCGCCCTCGCCCACGGCCTCACCCGCGGCCCCGCTCGCGGCAGCATCCTCATCGATGTGGAAGGAGGCGATCCGGGCCAGCGGCAGGTCCGCCATCAGCACCACCCGCGTCACCGGCTCGCCCTCGCGCGGGACCACCCACTCCGGCGCCGCGTCAGCCGAGACGACCACCCGGCGGTCGCTCGGAGTCGACCGGCGACGGCCGGACGCGGCCACCGCGTCGCTGAAGGCGGCGTACTCGAGGTCATCGAGGTCGTGCCCCACCGCGGCTTCCTCGAGCCCGGAGGTGACCGCATAGCCCTCACGCGGGGTGCCGGGCCCCGCAGCGAGCACCCCCGACGCCACCAGGTGCTCCAGGTCGTCACGACCGACGGGAACGTAGACCCGCACCACGGGCATCAGGACTCCCGCCCGCTCTTCAGCTCGCGCAACGAGTCGACGATCGACTGGGCCAGCACGTCGACGTCCGGCATCGCGTCGCGGTCGGCGTTGAGTCCGTAGTAGACGCCGCCGTTGTAGGAGGTGACCCCGATCGAGAGTCCCTGACCCTTGGCGAGCGGGGTCACCGGATAGGTCGACAGCATCTTGGCCTCTCCGGCGTAGAGCGGTGACTGCGGCCCGGGGACGTTGGTGATCATGACGTTGTAGAGCCGGCGCGACATGGCCGAGCCGAGGCGGGCACCGAGCGCGTGCAGGGTCGGGGGCGCGAAGCCGGCGAGGTTGGCCAGCGAGGTCGCCCCGACCGCCTGCCCACCCTCCATCTGCTGGCGCATCGCGAAGGCGATCTGGTGCAGCCGCATCGAGGCACCCGGCTCCCCGACCGGGAGGTTGACGACGCAGGCCATCACCTCGTTGGCATACATGCCGCTCGGGTCATCGCCGTAGATGCTGACCGGAACCATGGCCCGCACCACCCTCGAGCCGTGCACCGGCTCCCCGCGTCCGAGGAGCCACCCCCGGAAGCCTCCCGCGATCGTCGCGAGCACGACGTCGTTGATCGACACGTCCTCGGCGTAGGCGCCCAGCGCGAGGCGGCTGCGGACCGTGCGGTAGTCCTCGAGGTCGGTCGGGATCATGACGACGCGTCGCGCCGTGCCGATCACCGCGTTGAGGGGCAGGTCGGGTGCGGGTCGGGCCGCCGTCCGGGCGACCGTTGACAGCAACGTGCCCGCCGACTCCGCGATGCCCATCCCCAGTTGGACGGCCTCGTTGACTCCCCCGCGCACGAGGTCGACCACGTGGGCCGGACGGCGGACGACGTCGAGCAGCGACTCCACCACGAGCTCCGGGCCGGAGGGCGCACGCTCTGGCACCCAGGCGGAGACCTCCTCGCCCTCGGGCACGTCGGTCGGCACCGAGTCGACCAGGACGTGGGCGATGTCGAGGGCGTTCACGCCGTCGATCAGCGCGTAGTGCGTCTTGGTGACGAGCGCGAACTTCCCGCCCTGCAGCCCCTCGACGAGATAGACCTCCCACAGCGGCCGGGTGCGGTCCAGGCGCCTCGGTTGCACCCGCGAGACGAAGTCCTGCAGTTGCCGATCCGTCCCGGGCCGCGGCAGGCCAGCGCGACGCACGTGATAGCTCATGTCGAAGTTCTCATCGTCGACCCAGACCGGGTTGCCGACCCGCCCCGGCACGTCGCGCACCTTCTGGCGCAGGCGTGGGATCGAGTCGATCCGGTGCTCGATGATGCGCAGCAACCGGTCGTAGTCAAAGCCGGCCTCGGGTGGTTGGAACACCATCACCGATCCGACGTGCATCGCTGTCGTCGACTCCTCGAGGTAGAGGAAGGACGCGTCAAGGGAGGTGAGCCGATCCGACATGATCACACTCTGCCAGACCCGCCCGCATGGCACCGACGCCATCCTTGTGACTCTTCTCCCGCCGTATGCCGCCGTATGCCGCGGTATGCCGCTGGGCTCGTCGCGCTGGCCTGGCACAGCGGCATACGACCGCCGCTCCCTACCAAGGTCGAGTGGCCCCGATCCGTGCGCGAGCACCGTCAGCCACGTCGAGTGGCCGTGATCCCCGTGCGTGAGCATCGTCAACCACGTCGAGTGGCCCCGATCAGGTGGCGCTCGAGGGCCGCGGACGACGGCGCCAGCCACCGCGCGCCCGCGCCTGCTTGCGGGTCGCCGGGACGAACGTGGTAGCGAG
>JBDTAU010000554.1:0-2913 GCA_039924465.1 Dermatophilaceae bacterium | reverse complement strand
GAGCCGCCGCCAACGCAGCAGTGGCGGCCGCCCGCCGGGCCGAGTCGCGCACCGCGAGTGGCTCGGTGGCCGTCCGTGACGCCCGGGCCCGCGTGGCGAGCGGCTCACGGATCTATGTCGAGGGGCGCCACGACGCGGAGCTGGTCGAGAAGGTGTGGGGCGACGACCTGCGGGTCGAGGGGGTCGTCGTCGAGATGATGGATGGCGTCGACGACCTGGCGGCCATCATCGGGGAGTTCCAGCCGGGCCCGGGTCGACGGCTCGGCGTGCTCGTCGACCACCTGGTGCCCGGCACCAAGGAGGCCCGGATCGTCGAGCAGGCCCGGGCGCTGCCCGGTCTGGCGGCGCACGTCCTCGTCCTCGGCCACCCCTACGTCGACGTGTGGCAGTCGGTCCGCCCGGAGCGCCTCGGCTGGCAGCAGTGGCCGGTCATCCCGCGCGGCCAGTCGTGGAAGCACGGCATCTGCGCGGAGCTCGGGTGGCCGCACGACACCCAGGCCGACATCGCCCGCGCCTGGAAGCGGATCCTCGGCACGGTGCGCTCCTACGCAGACCTCGAGCCGACCCTGCTCGCCAGCGTCGAGGAACTCATCGACTTCGTCACCGCCCCCGGCGCCTGACAACCACCCGGCCAGCAGGTGTCGGGTGTCGCAGGCGGTCACTCGGTGACGTAGCCCTGGACGTCGACGACGAGGTCTGCAGGTGCGTGGGTGTAGATGCGGACCGTGCCATCCGCGCCCACCTTGACGAGGGTGGAGTTGGCCACGGTCCGACTCGCGGGGTAGTTGACCGTCGATGCGACCGGCCGGGACGTCCCTGAGGGGAACGCGACCATGTAGCCGTCGCGGCCCGGGTCGACGGCGGTCACCGTCAGCATGACGGCTTCGACGCCTGAGGCCGGCACACCTCCACGACCGGTCACGTCGAGCGTCACCGTGCGACCAGCGGGGAGGCTGCCGGCCGGTCCACCGAGCCCGGACCGGGTGTCCAGCAGCCGGGCTGGAGTCGTGCCGGTGTAGTCGGAGGCGGCCGGGAACCATCCCGACACGTCCACGACCAGGTCGCTCGAGGCAGAGGACATCAGACTCACCTGCCCACCCGTGCCGACCTTGGCGATGACCATGCCGGCCACGATGGAGCCGGTGACGTAGTTGAGACTCGAGGCATCCGGTCGCGGCGACCCGGCGGGCCAGGCGGTCACGAAGCCCGCTCCACTCGGATCCACCGCGGTCACGTTGAGGGCGACGGCGGCGGCACCGCTGGCGGGCACGCCCTTGACGCCGGTCACCTGCACGTCGACCTGCCCCCGCGCCGGGATGCGCACCCGCTCGGCCCCGAGGCCGATGCGGGTGTCGAGCACCCGGCCGGGCACCAGGGCGGTGAACTTCCCGGGCCCGGCGTAGTAGCCAGCGACGTCGACAACCACGTGAGCGCTGTTGGAGGCGAAGATCTTGACGCGCCCGTCACTGCCCACCCCGGCCACGACCTGGTTGGCGACGGTCTGCCCCGCGACGTAGTTGACGTTGGACGCGGTCGGTCGGCTCGCGCCACTGGGGTAGGCCGTGAGGAATCCGGCGCCGAGCGGACTGACCGCGGTGACGTTGAGCACGACGGCCGACATCCCGGTGGCGGGGAGGCCTGCCCGGCCGGAGACCGTCACAGCGATCTCGGAGCCGGCCGGGACCCGCCCGGTCGGGGCCCCAGTCCCGACGCGGGTGTCCACGAGCCGGGTCGGGGTGATGGGTTGGTAGCCGACGTTGGACGGGGCCGGCTGCGGGTCCGTGGATGGGACGGTCGGCTTGTCCGTGAAGTGGACAAAACCCAAGGGCCACTTGTCGCTCCCCCGCACGACCCTGCGCCAGCGGAAGTCGCCGCCCCAGTTGTCTTCGGAGACAAGGATCTCCGTGGACGAGATGACCTTCTCGACGTAGGCGACGTGGCCAGTCGACGAGAACTCCGTGCCCCACCAGGCGACTGACCCGACCGCGGGGGTGGAGTTGGTCTTGCTGGAATACAAGGTGCCCCAGTCGCGGGCGTAGCCCCAGGTGGAGCCCCCGGGCCAGGTGCTCGACATGCCGTCCTTGATCTTCCGGTAGGCCACGTAGTTGGTGCAGTTGTGCCCGGCGCTCTGACTCCAGAAGCTCTTGGTGTAGACCGCGCTGTAGCCATAGTTGCTGTATCCGGACGAGGTGCAGCCAGCGAAGCCGGTGCACAGGACCGTCCACGCCTGGGCGGGCCCTGCGGTGCCGAGAAGGGAGAAGATCAGGGTTGCCACGCCGGCTAGAGCCGTCGCCGCCCGCAGGCGAAACGCTGAACGAATCGGGCGTCTCGGGCGGACCGGCCGTGAGCGACCGGCAGCGCTTTTAAACATGAGGAACCCTCTTCGGCGTGGTGGCTTGACATGACCAGAAAAGAACCTAGGGCAAAATCGTCAATCGAGCCACCCCTGCCCCGGCTCTCGCCGGGCCCCCACCAGCCACACGCGTCACAGACGGCGCTGCGTCAGGCCTTGGTCCCCCGCTTGCGCACGGGCGCGATGACCCGCCGGATGACCTGCTCCTTCAGCCCGGTGAACGGCGGATAGACCAAACTCAGCAGGTCCGGCGACTCCGGCATGGTCAGCACCGGCTTGGCGTGCGAGAAGGTGTCGAGTGACGCCTCACCGTGGTAGCTGCCCATACCGCTCGCACCGACGCCGCCGAACGGCAGGTCGCCGACCTGCATGTGGACCAGTGGGACGTTGAAGTTGAGGGCACCGGAAGAGGTGTCCCGGACGAAGCGGCGCTGGGTCTCGGCCCGGGTCGTGAAGACGTAGAGCGCCAGCGGCTTGTCCCGGGCGTTGATGAACTCGATCGCCTCCTCGACGCCAGCGACCTCGATCAGGGGCAGCACCGGACCGAAGATCTCGTCCAC
>JBDTAU010000553.1:0-4598 GCA_039924465.1 Dermatophilaceae bacterium | reverse complement strand
GCCGTCGAGGTGCAGCAGGTCGAAGAAGAAGGGCGTCAGCGGCACGTCGACACGCAGCCGCTCCGGATCGGCGCTGCTGGCCGTCCGGGCACCCGTGACCTGGAAGGGATGCGGCCGCCCATCGGTCTGGAGGGCGATGACCTCGCCGTCGAGCACCACTCGCTGCACGGGGAGCGCCGCCAGTGCCTCGGTGATCTCAGGCATCCGGTCGGTCACCTCCTCGAGGGTGCGGGTGTACAGGTGCACCTCGCCGTGGTCGACATGGGCTTGCAGCCGTATGCCGTCGAGCTTCGTCTCGACCGCGACCTCTCCGGCGATCGTGGCGAGGGCCGCGGTGACGTCCGGGGCTGCGGCGGCGAGCATGGGCCGCAGCGGCCGGCCGACTTCGAGGGTGATGGCGGCCAGCGCCTCGGCGCCACCGGTGAGGGCCGCCTGGGCTACCGGGCCGAGGTGTCCGGCGAGCAGGACTGCCCGGCGCACCGCGGCGTCGGGAACACCAGCGGCCCTGGCCACAGCTTGTTGCAGGATCCCGTCCACGGCGCCCTGCCTGGTCTCACCCGTGATGAGGCCGCGCAGCCACTGCTGCTCGTCGACGGTCGCGTGGGCAAAGAGGTCGACCGCGACGGTGGATCGCCGTGCGGCGGAGCCGGGCCCGGCGATCGAGGCGAGGTCGGTCGCGGCCTGGTCGACGGCCGTGATCGTCAGGCTTGGCTCACCGGCCGGTTCTGGCAGAGCCTGCAAGCCGCGCCAACTGATGCCCAAGCGGCGCTGCGGGAGCGCGCCGGAGAGGTAGGCCGAGACGATGCCGATCGTGTCGGGCCCGTCCGCGGCGGCGCGCTGCAGGCAGGAGGCCAGCGCTTCGACCTTGGCGCTGCGCGAGGCAGTCGCGGCCACGGCGCGCGAGGTGGTGACGACCTCGTGGAGCATCATCGCTCAATCCTACGGACCCGACTGGCCGATGCCGTGCTGAGCGGGCGCCACGCCGTGCTAGCGGTTGATCATCCGCTGCATCGCCTCGGGGTAGCGGTCACCCACGACCTTGACCTGGGTCGACGCCTCGTCGAGCTCGGCGAGGTCCTCGGGTGTCAACTTCACCGTGGTCGCCCCGATGTTCTCCTCGAGTCGGGCCAGCCGCCGGGTGCCGGGGATCGGGACGATCGAGGGTCTCTGGGCCAGGAGCCACGCGAGGGAGATCTGCCCGATGCGCGTGCCCTTGCGCTCGGCCACCGCCCGGACCCGATCGACCAGGGCGAGGTTCGCGTGGCGGGCCTCGACGGTGAACCGCGGCAGGGTGGCCCGGATGTCGCCGTCGGAGAACTCGGTGGACGCGTCGAGCGCGCCGGTCAGGAAGCCTCGGCCGAGCGGGCTGAACGGCACGAAGCCGATCCCCAACTCGTCGAGGGTGTTGAGGACCGCGTCCTCTGGCTCGCGCCAGAACAGGGAGTACTCGCTCTGGAGCGCCGTCACCGACTGCACGCCGTGCGCGCGCCGAATGGTCTCCGGACCCGCCTCGGAGAGACCGAAGTGGCCGACCTTGCCCTCCTCGATCAGCTCCCCGACCGTCCCGGCCACGTCCTCGATCGGAACGTCGGGGTCGACGCGGTGCTGGTAGAGCAGGTCGACGTGATCGGTTCGCAACCGCCTCAGTGAGCCCTCGAGGACTGCCCTGATGTGCTCGGGTCGGCTGTCGAGCTTGCGGGCGCTGTCGTCGAGGGAGAAGCCGAACTTGGTTGCGATGACGACCTGCTCCCGGAGCGGCTCGAGCGCCTCCCCGATGATCTCCTCGTTGTGGTAGGGCCCGTAGACCTCCGCGGTGTCAAAAAGCGTCACGCCCTGCTCGACGGCCTCGCGGAGGAAGTCGATCATCACCTCCCGATCCGGCGACGGCCCGAAGGACTGACTGATGCCCATGCAACCCAGACCGATGGCGGAGACCTCCAAGCCCGTGCTGCCCAGTGTGCGCTTGTCCATGTCGGGGTGCTCCTTCGGTCGTGGGGTGGTCAGGGCTTGACGAGCACCTCGAGCACCTCACGGTCAGCCATCGCCCTGCCGGTATCGGAGACGTCATCGATATCGACGTTACCTCTGCCCATCAGCGCGAGGCGATGACCGCTGCTTGTCGGTCGTCCTGTCCGTCACCATCCGCAGGACGAGGTCGCGGTAGTGCGCGGCAACGTCCCGCGGGGTCCACTCGCCGTCGTCGCGGAACCACCGGGCGACGTCCACCCCCAGGCTGAGGATGGCCAGGGCGGTGGCGCCGGGGCGATCGGTGGTGAAGACGCCGATACGGATCCCGGCATCGAGGATGTCTCGGGTGAGTTGCTCGATCTCGCGCCGGCGGGTGGCGATCTGGGCCCGGTGCTCGTCGGTGAGGGCTGCGAGCTCATAGTTGATCACCCGCGCGAGGGTGTGCATCTCGGCGTGCCACAGCACGAAATCGTGCGCCACGTGGGCCAGTTGGGCGACGGGGTCAGGGCCGGCCGCCACCCGAGCGGAGCGCATCACCTCGAGCGTCGCCTCGTGACCGCGGCGGGCGATCTCGTGGAGCACCTCCTCCTTCGACGGGTAGTGCACGTAGAGCACCGCCGGGGACAGCCCGGCCTCCCGCGCGATGTCTCGGGTGCTCGTACCGTGGAAGCCACGGGCCGCGAAGCAGGTCCCAGCAGCATCGAGGATGCGTTGCTGTGCGGGCGTCGGTGGCGCCAGAGTGGTCGGCATCAGGTGGCTCTCTCGTCACGTCCACTTGACGCGGACGGTTGGATTCGCAAGGGTAAGCAAGCGCTTAGGTAATGGCAAGGGTCCGGCGCCGACGTTCTTTGGAGGAGCTCATGACCACAGCGGTCGTCACCGGCGCCGCCCGGGGGATCGGCCGGGCCATTGCCGCCCGGCTCATCGCAGAGGGCTTCAGCGTCGTCGTCAACGACATCGACGGAGTGGAACTCGAGACGACTGCTCGCGAGCTCGGCGCCATCCCGGTGCCCGGCGACGCCGCCAGCACCGACGGGGTCGACGCCCTGGTCACAGCAGCGCTCGACCACCTGGGCTCGATCGACCTCTTCGTCGCCAACGCAGGGATTGCCTCCGGGCACGGGATCGAGGCGACCGACGCCGACTGGGACCACGTCCTCGAGGTCAACCTGCTCTCCCAGGTGCGGGCCGCCCGACGGCTCGTGCCACTGTGGCTCGAGGCTGGCCACGGCCGCCTCGTGCTGACCGCCTCCGCTGCCGGGCTGCTGACGATGCTCGGCGACCTGCCCTACTCGGTGACCAAGCACGGGTCAGTGGCCCTCGCGGAGTGGGTCGCCGCCACCTACCGCCACCGCGGGATCGTCGCGCAGGTGATCTGCCCACTCGGTGTCCAGACCCGCATCCTCGACCAGGCCGGGCCGCTCAAGGGCCTGCTCACCCGGGACGGGACCCTCACGCCCGACGAGGTGGCCGAAGCGGTGTGGCAGGGCCTCCAAGGTGATGCCGTGCAGATCCTGCCCCACCCGCCGGTCCGGGACTACTACGCCGGTCGGGCTGCCGACCCGGACGCGTGGGTGGCCGGTATGAACCGAATCCAGCAGCGGCTCGACACCGCCCTCGCTGCGCACCCTGCCGATCTCACTGCCACTGGCCCCAGTGCCGATCCCACGGCCCTCCCTACCACCGATCTCAGTCCTTGACCCAGCACCTGACCCCAGCACGAACCCACAACCCGAGGAGACAAACATGACCGACACCCGTACCGCCATCGTGACCGGGGCCGCTCGCGGCATTGGCGCCGCCGTAGCGAAGCGACTCGCGGAGGACGGCCTGGCTGTCGCGATCCTCGACCTCGACGAAGCTGCCTGTGCCACAGTCGCCTCCGAGATCGAGGCCGCGGGTGGCCGTGCGCTCGCCGTCGGTGTAGACGTCTCCGACGAGGCCGCTGTCGAAGCGGCCGTGGCCCGCGTTGCCACCGAGCTCGGCGCCCCGACCGTGCTGATCAACAACGCCGGGATCATCCGCGACAACATGCTCTTCAAGATGAGCGTGGACGACTGGGACGCCGTCATGGGAGTGCACCTACGCGGGTCCTTCCTCATGTCCCGGGCCGCCCAGAAGTACATGACCGAGGCGAAGTGGGGCCGGATCGTCAACCTCTCGTCCACCTCGGCCCTCGGCAACCGCGGGCAGGCGAACTACTCCGCTGCGAAGGCCGGGCTGCAGGGCTTCACCAAGACGTTGGCGATCGAGCTGGGCCGCTTCGGCGTCACCGCCAACGCCATCGCCCCGGGCTTCATCGCCACCGACATGACCAAGGCGACCGCAGCACGGATGGGAATCCCCTTCGAGCAGTTCCTCGAGGGCCTGGCCAAGGAGATCCCGGTCGGCCGCGCCGGCCAGCCCGAAGACATCGCCGCGGTGGCCTCGTTCCTCGTCCGCGAGGATGCCGGTTTCGTCTCCGGCCAGGTCATCTACGTCGCCGGCGGACCGAAGGCCTGACGTGTCAGACGATCCCACGCCCGACCCAGCGGCTACCTCCCACCCCGACCCGTCGGCTACCTCCCACCCCGACCCGTCGGCTACCTCCCACCCTGACCCGTCGGCTACCTCCCACCCTGACCCATCGG
>JBDTAU010000552.1:0-12261 GCA_039924465.1 Dermatophilaceae bacterium | reverse complement strand
GCCGGGTAGGCCAGTTCGACGGCGGTGCGGACGGCTGGCCGGTTCAGCTCTGCTGCCCGAGCGAGTAGACGGCCCGTCGCCTCCGGTTCGACCCTGCTACAGAGGTCGACCGTGCGCAGGAGGAGGTCATCGATCGCGTCGAGCTGCTCGTGGGTCAGGGCTCCCGTGGTGGCCTCGTTGACGAGGTGGCACTCCTGCCACAGGCCGCAGATCTCGTCGACATGTTCCGGGCTCACCGCATCGATCAGCGTGATGACGTCCTGAGGCAGGCCCCCGCGGTAGCAGGCGAGCTCGAGCAGGTCGCGCTCGCGCCGCATCGCGTCCGCCGTGGCGGGAGGGAGTGGTCGCTCCAGCAAGGCCGCATACAACCGCAGGATCGGTGGCGGGATCGGGGAGAGGTGGCCCTGGGTGGTCACGCGCTCCAGGAGGGTCGTGACTCGCTCGCGTTGGGCGGTCAGGACCGAGATCTTCTCGTCGATCGATGCCAGCACTGCGTCGAGGTCCTCGCTCACGATGGTGCGTTCATCGGCGTTGTCTGGCGAGCGGAGCAGGTGGGGCACCTCAGCCAGCGGGACACCGGACTCGACCAACCAGCGGATTCGCATGAGCCGACTCAGGTGCGCGAACCCGTAGGAGCGCCACGTCGTGCTCTGGTCGGGAACGGCGAGGAGCCCGAGCTGGTGGTAGTAGCGGATGGTGCGAACCGTGGTTCCGGCGATGGTCGCCAGGTCTTTCGCGCGCATGACCCCATCGTGGACTGTGACGTGGCGTCACAGTCAAGGGATCAACCTCAGAGAACCGGCCGGTGGGTGGCCGGCGACTCAGGAGTGCCGCGCGGTCGAGACCGCGATGAGGGACTCGAGCACATCGAGCGCAGTCGGGTCGAGGGTGCCGACGATGCGGGCCTGATCGACTGCGTGGGCGGCCTCCTGCGCCAGGCTGGTGATCAGCGTCTCGACGCGGTCGACCGCACCGACCCGAGTGAAGATCTCGCGGAGCGCGTCCACCCCGACCGGGTCGAGGTCCTCTCGACCGAGACTCGACTCGATGATCGCCCGGTCGTGGGCGTCAGCAGCGTCGAGCGCGTAGGCGATCAGGACGGTGCGCTTGCCCTCGCGCAGGTCGTCACCCGCCGGCTTGCCGGTGGCCTCGGGATCGCCGTAGACGCCGAGGAGGTCGTCACGGAGTTGGAAGGCCTCGCCCAGGGCCAGGCCGTAGTCCGAGAGCGCCGGTAGGGCTGCTGCCGAGGCGCCACCGACCAGCGCGCCGATGAGCAAGGGGTGCTCGATCGTGTACTTGGCACTCTTGTAACGGATCACCCTGCGGGCTGAGGCGATCCGCGCGTCCAGGTCGAGGTCGTCCCAGCCCTGGACCGACTCCAGGAGGTCGAGGAACTGTCCACCCATGAGTTGGGTCCGCATCCGGTCGAACAGGCTCCGACCTCGGGCGAGGGCCTCGTCCGGCAGGCCGCTCGTGGCGTAGAGCTGGTCACACCAGGTCAGGCACAGGTTGCCGGCCAGGATCGCAGCTCCGTCGCCGAAGCGATCACCGTCGCCCGACCAGCCGCGTGCGCTGTGCAAGGTCGCAATGGCTCGGTGCGCAGACGGCATACCGCGACGGGTGTCGCTGCGGTCCATGACGTCATCGTGCAGCAACGCCGCACCCTGGAAGAACTCCATGCTCGCCGCCAACCGCACGACGGCATCAGAGTCCGGTCCGCCCGCGGCGCGGTAACCCCAGTAGAGGAACCCGGCTCGCAGCCCCTTGCCGCCGGTGAGCAGTCGCGAGACCGCATCGATCAGGGGGGTGGTCTCGTCGCCGAGCTCAGCCAGCTCGTCGACGGCGCTGGTGATCTGGACGGTGATGGCCTGTTGGACCCGATGGTGCAGCGCATCGAGGTCGGTTGGGCTGCGCACAGGGTTCCTCCATCGACGGGTCGAGATCGTGGCCAGCCTACGCGGGCGTGGACCACACCGTGGCACGGCCCCGCCGGTGCTGATCTGCTCACCTAGGGTGGCCCGCATGGCACATGGCACGGCATCGTCGATGTCTCGACCGGAACGATTCACCCGGTCCATCCCGGCGCTGGTGGGGTCGGCCGCGCCGACGTTCAGTTTTGAGTTCTTCCCACCCAAGGACGATGCGGCGGAAGTCCTGCTGTGGGAGGCCATTCGCAACCTCGAGAAGGTGTCCCCGGGCTTCGTGTCGATCACGTACGGCGCAGGCGGTGGCACCCGGGACCGCACGGTTCGCTTGACCCAACGGGTCCTCGAGGAGACGTCGCTGACCCCGCTCGCCCACCTGACCTGCGTCGGGCACTCGGTCGCCGAGCTGCGCAACATCGTCGGCCACTACGCGGCGGTCGGGGTCCGCAACATCCTCGCTCTGCGCGGTGATCCTCAAGGTGGCCTGGACCAGCCCTGGGTCGCGCACCCGGACGGCTTGGACCACGCGAACGAACTCGTTGATCTCGTTACGTCGCTGGGGGACTTCACGGTCGGAGTGGCAGCGTTCCCCGACGGTCACCCCGAGTCCTTGGACCCTCTCGAGGACGCGTCCGCCCTGATCCGCAAGGAGCGGGCCGGGGCGCAGTTCGCCGTGACACAGATGGTGTTCGACATCGACAACTACTTCCGGCTGCGTGATGAACTCGCCCGGCGCGGCTCCACCCTCCCGATCGTGCCCGCGCTGATGCCGATCACGAACTCCCACCAGGTGATCAGGATGGCCGAGTTGGCGGGTCAGCCGATGCCGGCTGCGGTCGTCGACCGGATCGCTGCCCACGAGGGCGACGCGGCGGGGGTGCGTGCCGAGGGGATTGCGATCGCCACGGAGTCGGCGCAGCGCCTCCTCGAGGGCGGGGCCCCCGGGATCCACTTCATCACGATGAACCGTTCCAAGGCGACACTCGAGGTCTTCGGCAACCTGTGACCGCCGGGGTCACCCGGCTGTCACAGGTTCGTCAGGGCCGGTCGTCAGGGCCGGTCGTCAGGGCTGGTCGTCAGGGATCCGGTCGCCCCGGGGATGCGGCTCTGGCGACCGCCGTCGGGTGCCCGGTCGGTCCTGCTGCCCAGGCGGTGGATCAGCGTCTCGACCTGCAGACCGTCCGGTCGGTGTCGCGATGCCGATCCGTTCGCCCCACGCGTCGTAGCGACTCTTGTATCGGCGGATCCGGGCCGTCAGCCGGTAGGCGAGGTAGCCGCTCAGGCAGAGGATGACGAAGGCGATACCGGCAGCCCACCACGGGTGTGCGATGGCGAGGGCCATGACTCCCGTGACCGTGATGTCCTCGGTGCTGCTGACCAGGATGTTGCTCACCGGCTCGGGCGAGGTGTTGACCGCAGCCCGGATCCCGGCCTTGATGGTGTGCGAGATGAAGGCCGTCGTGCCGCCCGTGGCCGCACCGATGGCGGCCTCCAGGCCGGATCCCTCATGCCCCAGCAGGTAGCCGATCGTGGCGCCGATGGCAGGGCGAACGACCGTGTGCACGGAGTCCCAGATCGAGTCGATGTAGGGCACCTTGTCGGCGAGCATCTCGATCGCGAAGAGCACGCCGGCGCCGATCAGGACGTCAGGGCGGGCCAGTGCGTCAGGGATCTGGGCCAGCCCGAACAGTCGCTCGGAGAGGCCGAGAACGAGGATCGCGGCATAGGCGTTGATGCCACTGGCCCACCCGGAGGTGAAGACCAGGGGGATGAGTTCGGCGCCCATGAAGACTCTTCCTGTCGCGGTATCCGGCCGTGGGAAGGGTGTCGCAATCTCGGGTGCTGCGCAACATCCCGGGTGGTGGCCCAGGGCAGCGCCCGGGAGGGTCGACCTGTCTTGACACGGTGTCCGAGGTCGGGGTTAGGCTGACATCTATCGAACACTTGTTCGATAAAATGGTGAATCGTCGGTTGGGTGTCGGGTGGCGTGAGTCACTCACGGGTCGTTGACTTCTGATCCCGACGGATCCGAAGGGAGACGTGTCATGGTGCGTAAGTTTGATGATCTCGTGGAGGTTCGTTCGGCCGAGGGGTCGATGGGGCGGCCGGAGGCCTTCATCTGGCGGGGGCGACTCTACGTCGTGCGCACGGTGCTCGGGCAGTGGCGCGAGCGCCGGGCCTGGTGGCGGGAGGCCTTCGATGCCGGGGCGGCCTCGGAGCCGGCGCCACGACAGGTCGCCATGAGCCACCCGGTCGTAGGAGCGGCCGCCATGGCCGCCATGACGGACCTGGCGGACCTGAGGTCCGGGACCGCGCCAGGAGAGGCGCCAGCCGCAGAGGAAGCAGGCCGGGCGCTGGCCGCGGCGGCCCGGGAGCAGCAGGTCTGGAGGGTCGAGGCAAGCCCGGGTTGGTCCTTCACCTCCGGGGTCTATGACCTCGCCCGGGAGCCCGCCACCGATCCTGCACAGGCCGACCACTGGTCGCTCGTGCGAGTGGCTGACTGAGGGGGCGAGATGACTACCGAGTTGAGACGCCCGCCGGTGTCACCGGCCGTGCTCGAGCTGATCGAGCGCTCCCGGATGACCCTTGAGTCGGCCTGCCGCACCTCCGATGCGTCGGAGCGATACCTCGATGCCTATCTCGGTGCGCTACGGGCCGCTGCTGCGCTCGTTGCCATCCGGGCCACCCCGTCCTCGAGATCCCGACCGCGCAGCGTCTGGCAGGTGCTTCCGGCGATGGCGCCCGAGTTGGGGGAGTGGGCTGCCTTCTTCTCCGGCACGTCGGCCCGTCGTGGCGTGATCGACCGTGGTGGATGGATTCCCGCTCGGGAGGCCGACGACCTGCTCCGACAGGCGGAGATGTTCCTGGAGATCGTTCATGACCACCTCGGTGTCCTGCAGACCACACCGCTGCCCGACTCGATCACGCCCCTGGCCGTGGCCAGAGGTTGGGGTGGGCACCGTGACGTGAACGACGTGAGCGACGTGAGTGGCGGGGTGAGTTCGGCGTGACCGAGAACTTCGTCCACCTGCATGTCGCTTCGGGGTACTCCATGCGCTACGGCACGGCGAAGCCGGAGCACCTCGTCGAGCGCGCACGAGCCTGGGGCCAGCCGGCCCTTGCCCTGACCGACCGCGACGGGCTCTACGGTGCGGTGAAGTTCGTCAAGGCCTGCGTGGCGCACGACGTGGCCCCCATCCTCGGTGTTGACCTCGCGCTCGGCCCAGACCCGGGTCAGGGGTGGGGTCAGGGGTGGGGTCACGGACCGGGCCAAGGGTCGGGCCAAGGACCGAAGCTGAGCGGCGGCTCGTCGATCAGGACACCCGCGCGAGGGGGCGCCAGTGTCGACCCCCGGTTGCCTCGGGTCACCGTGCTGGCCCGAGGGAGCAGGTCTGGCAGTGGGATTGGTAGATCCGGCAGTGCGGTTGGTAGATCCGGCAGCGGACCTGGCGGTGGATCTGGCAGCGGACCTGGGGGTGGACCTGACCGGTCTGGTGACAGGCCCGAGGGCGGGACGGGGCTGGGCCCCGGCGAGGGTTGGGCCGCGCTGTGCCGCCTGGTCACCGCCACGCACCTGCGCGGCGAGCGAGGGACCCCGGTCACGACGGCGGGACTCATCGCAGAGCACTCTCGGGCCGGGGACGGGGCCGGGGTCGAAGGCAGGGGTCTGGGAAGGGGCGCGGGAGGTGTCGCGAGATCGGTGCCAGCCCAGCGGCATACGACATCGGCCGTCGGGGAGGCCCCCTCGCCACTGGTCGTCCTGCTCGGCCCGGACTCCGACGTCGGTCGTGCCGTGCTCGCCAAGCAGCGGACGGTTGCCCGACGGCTGCTCGAGCGGTGGCTCGAGCTCCTGCCCCGTGGAGCTCTGGTCGTCGAGATCGTCTGCCACGGTGGTCCCGAGCACCTGCCCGGCAGCCTCGGTCAAGCAGGCCGGATGCTCGCGCTCGCCCGTGAGGTCGGGGTGCCCAGCGTCATCACCGCGGCCGTGCGGCACTGCGACCCGCAGGACGCGGCGGTCGCTGATGTCCTCGACGCGGCCCGCCGGCTGGTTCCGCTCGACACGCGCCACCTCGACCGGGTCACCACCGCGGGCCACCTGGCCCCCACCCCGCTCATGCACGCGCTGGCCGTCGACGTCGTGCAGGTCTCCGGGCCGGGACTGAGCGGTGGCGCCACCCTGGCCCGGGACGGCGCCCGCGAGTTGGTTGCCAGGACGTTGGCGCTCGCGACCGAGTGCCTGCAGGATCCCCGTGTCGACCTCGGCATCGGCTCGGTCCACCTGCCCGAGCCGGGCGTCCTCGGCATCAGGGCCGGTACCCGTCCGCAGCAGGTCCTGGCCCGCCGGTGCCGCGAGTCGATTGCGACCCGCTACCCACTGCACGCCGCCGCTGAGCTCAGTGCCGTCAGCAACCGGCTCGAGGACGAGCTCGCGGTCATCGACAGCCTCGGCTACGCGACCTACTTCCTCACCGTGGCGCAGGTGTGCGATCTGATCCGTGACCTGGGGGTGCGGGTGGCGGCCCGCGGCTCCGGTGCCGGCTCCCTCGTCAACTACCTGCTCGGGATCTCCGGGGTGGACCCGATGCGCTATGGGCTGCTCATGGAGCGATTCTGCTCGCCGCTGCGTGCCCAACTACCTGACATCGACATCGACGTCGAGTCCGCGCGCCGCACCGAGATCTACGAGAAGGTGCTCGAACACTTCGGTGGGGAGCGGGTCACCTGCGTGTCGATGATGGACACCTACCGGGTCCGCCACGCGATCCGTGACGTGGGTGCTGCCCTCGGGCTACCACCGACCGAGATCGACGCCATGGCCAAGGCTTTCCCGCACATCGCCGCACGCAACGTTCGGGCGGCGCTCGCCGAGCTGCCGGAGTTGCGGTCCAGCGGCTTCGACGTGCCCCGGCTGCAGTTGATGTACGACCTCGTCGAACGTCTCGACGGGCTGCCCCGACACATCGCCCTGCACCCGTGCGGCGTGATCCTGTCCGATTCCGGGCTGCTGGGCCGGACCCCGGTCGAGGCGAGTTGGCTCGGCTTCCCGATGAGCCAGTTCGACAAGGACGACGTCGAGGAGCTCGGCCTGCTCAAGCTCGACATCCTCGGGATCCGGATGCAGTCGGCGATGTCCCACGCCATCGGCGAGGTGGAGCGGGTCGACGGCATCCGCGTCGACCTCGACGACGAGGCGCAGGTGGCCTTCGACGATGCGCCGACTTTCGAGCTCATCCGATCCACCCGGACCCTCGGCTGCTTCCAGATCGAGAGCCCCGGTCAACGAGAGCTGATCGGCAAGTTCGGCCCGCAGACCTTCGAGGACCTCATCATCGACATCTCCCTCTTCCGGCCAGGTCCGGTGAAGTCCGACATGATCGTGCCCTTCCTCAACGCGAGGCAGGGCTGGAAGGCGCCCCTGCACCTGCATCCCAGCCTGGTCCCGGCGCTGGAGGAGACCGAGGGCGTCGTCGTGTTCCACGAGCAGGTCCTGAAGATCGTCGCCGAGACGACCGGGGTGACCTTGGCCCGAGCCGACGAGGTGCGCCGGGCGCTGGGCACCCGTGATGGGCAGGACCGGGTCGAGCGCTGGTGGCGGCCGGCCGCTGCAGCCCGGGGATACGCACCGGCGGACGCCGACCGGATCTGGGACGTCCTCAAGGCCTTCGCCTCCTTCGGCTTCTGCAAGGCACATGCCGCGGCCTTCGCGCTGCCGACCTACCAGTCCGCGTGGCTCAAGACGCACCACCCGGCGGCCTTCCTCGCAGGGGTGCTCACCCATGACCCGGGGATGTACCCCAAACGGCTCATCCTCGATGACGCCAGGGCGTTCGGCATCCAGGTGCTCGGTCTTGACGTCAATCTCTCCACCGGGACCTACCGGTTCGAACGGGACGACGAGGGTTCTCCCGGGATCCGGCTGTCCCTGTCCGACGTGCGAGGCATCAGTGCCGGGGAGGTCGCCACGATCATGGCGGGGCAGCCGTACTCGAGTGTGTCCGACTTCTGGCAGCGAGCCCACGTCTCACGCCCGGTTGCCGAGCGGTTGGTCATCGCCGGTGGCTTCGATGTGCTCCATGACATCGCCGTGACCGGCTCCGCAGGTTTCGGCGCAACCACGCACGGCGAGCGGAGGTCCGGGGTGCACCGACCAGGCCTGGGCCGACGGGGCCGGGTGACCCGGCGAGACCTGCTGCTGCACGTCGCCGAACTCGACCGGTGGACGGCGTCGCATCGGTCGGCGCGTGGGGCGAAGGCCCGGACCCGGATGATCCCGCCGTCGATCGGGCATCCCCGTGGAGGCGCAGGTGAGGGCCCAGGTGGAGGCGCAGGTGGCGGCGCAGGGGGAGGTCGGCCGGGCGGGGCTGACGTGCAGGCGGGTGATGGCGGCTCCTGGGGGAGGAGCAGCGGTGATGTCCGGGTGCTCGCTGCGGCCCAGTCCCGTGCGCCGCTGCGGCAGGGGCCGGTGGCGGCACAACTCACGCTCGATCTGGGGGACGCGCCACGCTTGACCAGCTCCAGTGGGCTGCCCGAGATGACCGGCCCGGAGCGAGTCCGGGCGGAGTTGGAAGTGCTCGGACTCGACGCCAGCGGCCACGTCATCGACTTCTACGGCCCGCTGCTCGATGCGCTCGGGGTGACCCGAGCGCAACACCTGCTGGACGGACGCAGCGGCCGCGAGGTCTGGGTCGCCGGGGTCAAGGTGGCCACCCAGACCCCGCCGGTCCGGTCGGGGCGCCGCGTCGTGTTCCTGACCCTCGATGACTCGACCGGACCGGTCGACCTCACCTTCTTTGAGGACGTCCAGGGCCCGTATGCCGCCACCGTCTTCCACTCGTGGCTGCTCCTCGCCCGTGGGGTCGTGAGACGGACGGGGCCCAAGGGAATTTCCTTGCGGGCCACCGGGGCGTGGGAGCTGAGCGCTCTGCAGGAGTCGTGGACCACAGGCGGGATCGTGGCGGTCCGAGAGGCCCTCGACACCGCAGATCACTTGGTGCGGATGGGGACCGGTGCCGGCGGGCCCGGGGTGGGGGAGTCCCCAGAGGGACGTCGGGTCCTGGTGCATGCATCCGGCTTCAAGCAGTCTCCGTATGCCGATGTGCGTCCGGCCGGGTCTGATGTGCGCGGCTCACGTGCCGGCTCGGCCCTCGTGCCGGGCGAGGTGGTGAGCGGTCCGCCACGCAAACTCTGGCACGCGAGTCCGGGAAGCGCAGGGCACTAGGGTGAGTGGGCATCCGAACCATCCGAGGAGGACCCCGTGTCAGACGAGTCACGACCGCCGGGCTCGACTGGCGCTCGTCCCTCCGATGTCGTCCTGGCGGTGCTCGGCGTCGCCGACCAGCGGCGTACCGAACTCGGCCACCCCCTCGGAGTCCTCGATCTGGGCGGTGGCACTGGCGGTGTTGCCGTCTCACTCGCCGCTGCCGGACACCACGTCACCGTGGTCGACCCGAGCCCGGATGCGCTGGCCGCGCTGGGCCGTCGAGTCCAGGAAGCCGGCTTGTCCGAGCGAGTCCGTGCGGTCCAGGGAGACGGTGACTCGCTCGCCGCGGTGCTCGACGGAGGCCACGTCGATGTCGTCTGCTGCCACGAGACACTCGAGTTCGTCGACGACCCGCAGGCGACCCTGCGTGCGATCGCTGCAGTCCTGTCACCCGGCGGCGTCCTGTCGCTGCTCGTCACCGGTCGGCTCGCGGTCGTCCTGGCCAAGGCCATCGCTGGGGAGTTCGCGCAGGCCAGGTCGGCGCTCGTCGATCCCTCCGGACGATGGGGAGAGCAAGACCCGCTGCCCCGCCGCTTCGACCTCGATGACCTCGAAGCCCAACTGGCCGCCGCTGGCTTCACCATCGAAAAGGTGCGGGGCAGCAACATCGTCGGGCACCTCGTGTCCGCCAAGCTCATCGAGACCGATGCGGACCGTGCGGCCCTGGCCGAGCTCGACGACCTGCTGGTCGCCGGACCCGGACGGGAGTTCCTGCGTACTCTGGGCAGTGGACTGCACATCATCGCCAGACGGGCCTGATCGGCCCGGGTTGGACCTCATTCGGACTTCAGTCGGACCTGGTCCCCCAGCCAGCGAACCCCTGCCGGCCGACAGCCTGCACGTGCACGGATGGGAGGTGATCGGCTCATGAGCCGCCGTCAGTTCAGCGCCCCGGAGCGTCCTGATTCCGGCCCACCCGACGACACCGGGTGCACGATCCTGCATGCCGACATGGATGCGTTCTATGCGTCGGCGTCCCTGTTGTCCCACCCAGAGCTGGTGGGTACCCCGGTCATCATCGGTGGGGGAGGACGTTCGGTCGTCCTCTCCGCCACCTACGAGGCCCGGGCCTTCGGGGTCACCTCAGCCATGCCCATGGCCCGGGCCAGACGGCTCTGCCCCAAGGCCACGGTGATCGAGCCGGACCATCGTCGGTATGCCGCCATCTCTGACGCGATCATGGCCACCTTCGCCACCGTGACCGACCGGATCGAGCCGCTCTCCCTCGACGAGGCCTTCATCGACGTGGCTGGCGCGATGCGCCGGTTGGGGCGGCCCACCCAGATTGCCGAACAGGTGCGGGACACGATCGCCGACGAGCAGGGGATCACCTGCTCCATCGGGGTGGCATCGACGAAGTTCGTCGCCAAGCTGGCCTCTGGCCTCGCCAAGCCGGATGGTCTGCTGGTCGTGCCGCGGGACGAGACCGTGGCCTTCCTGCACCAGTTGCCCGTCGGGGCCATCTGGGGTGTGGGTGACAAGACCGAGGAGCAGCTGCACCGCCTCGGGCTGCGGACCATCGCCGACATCGCCCACACCCCCCTCGAGACCCTGCGACGCGCACTCGGGGATGCCAGCGCAAGCAACCTGCACGACCTCGCGTGGGGTCGTGACCAGCGAGCGGTGGTGCCGCAGCGCCAGGAGAAGTCGATCGGGGCCGACGCGACGTTCGCCTACGACATCAATGACCCTGCCCAGATCCACCGCGAACTGCTGCGCCTCGCCGACCGGACGGCGGCCAGGGCTCGGGCTGCGGGCATGACCGGTCGGACGATCTCGATCAAAGTCCGCTTCGCCGACTTCACGACCATCACGAGGGCCAAGACGTTGCGTCATCACACCGACGTGTCACGTGAGATGTATGTCACAGCCACCGAGTTGTTCGATCGGCTGGGACTGCAACGAGCACGGATCCGACTGGTCGGAGTGCGCCTCGAGGGGCTCATTCCAGCCTCGGGTGCGCCCATCCAGGCGATGCTGGACGAGCCCGAATACGGCTGGCGTGAGGCTGATCGGGCGGTGGACCGCGCCAGTGCACGCTTCGGGGCGGGGTCCGTCCGGCCCGCAACCTTGATCCCCGAACGGACCCCGGGTTCACAGGACGCCCGGAGGGACCTATCCTGAAGGGGAGCCCTCACTTCGACCGCACTACCGGCGAACGTGGGGCAGTAGAGTCGGCATACCAGCACAGGGAGGTGCCTCATGGCACTCTCGGAACACGAGGAAGCCCTACTCCAGCAGATGGAGGAGGCGCTCTACGCCGAGGATCCGCAGTTCGCATCGCGGATCGAGAAGACCAAGTCCCACTCCGCGCACCGGGGTCGGGTCGTCATCGGTGTCGGCGGCGCCCTAGTGGGTCTGGCGCTGGTCGTGCTCGCTGCCTGGACGTCGTATCTCTGGCTCGGAGCGATCGGCTTCGCCTTCATGGTGGCCGGCATCGCCTATGCGGTCTCTCCCGGCAAACCGCGACTCGGCACGGTGGCCGAGGACGGCACGATCCGGCACCCGGTCAAGGGCAAGCCTGGATCGACTGGCAAGAGCCCGACGCCGGGGAAGACCGGCTCACTGATGGAGCGGATCGAAGAGCGCTGGGAGCGGCGCCACCGCGATCAGTGATCGTCACGCGCGGATCGGTGATCGTCACGCGCGGCTGAGCCAGACCCCGACCCCCCACGTGGTCATGATCGACAAGCCTGTCGCCAGTTCTATGCCGATGTTGAGCGCCACGGCACGCACGGCCTGACCGGTCGCCGCCCGGGCGCGGGCCGGGTCACGATGCCTGGCTTGCTCGATCAGGTAGATCGCTGCGACGAAGCCGATCGGGGCGCCGACCACGGGGATCACGAAGAAGCCGATCACGGCCACGATGAGCGCGATCACGACCGTTGTCGTGGACACCCCGGCCGCCTTCATCCGCCGCCCGGGGAAGAAGTACTGGGCCACCAGTCCACCCGCGTAGACGCCGGTAGCGATCGCGAGGACGACCCAGGACGTGCTGGTCTGCCCTTCGAGGGCCCAGACCAGCGTGGCCAGCCACACGATCACCAATCCCGGCAGGATCGGGACCACGATCCC
>JBDTAU010000551.1:0-4511 GCA_039924465.1 Dermatophilaceae bacterium | reverse complement strand
GCGCCTGGCGCAGGGACTCGGGCTCCGGATCGAGCCGGCCCCGGGGGATCTGGCCTTCGGGGGGGAGGGCTACGAGGAGCTGGCAGATCGGCACCGCGGGGAGACCGTGGTCCTCGTACGGCCCGGCAGGGCCGGGCTCCCGACCCTGCACCCGACCCTGCTCCTGACCCTGCTCCTCGTCGATGCGGACGGGTGGAGCGCCCAGGAGTTCTGACTCTCCACCGGGCCCAGGTCCGACGCCCAGGCGGCTGAGGGCCTCCCGCCGTGCAGGGTCAGAAGAGGCGGGACTCGCTGTCGTCGATGCCCTTGAGCGCGTCGTAGTCGAGGACGACGCAGCGGATGCCCCGGTCCTGCGCCAGCGTCCGGGCCTGTGGCTTGATCTGCTGGGCGGCGAAGACACCGGTGACCGGGGCGAGGTGCGGGTCGCGGTTCATCAACTCCAGGTAGCGGGTCAGTTGCTCGACCCCGTCGATCTCGCCGCGGCGCTTGATCTCGACGGCGACGCTGGACCCGGCGGCGTCCCTCGCGAGGATGTCGACCGGACCGATGGCCGTCATGTACTCCCGCCGGACGAGGGAGTAGCCCTCGCCGAGGGTGTGGATGTGCTCGGCGAGCAGTCGCTGCAGATGGGCTTCGACCCCGTCCTTGACCAGGCCTGGGTCGACGCCGAGCTCATGGGCGCTGTCGTGCAGGATCTCGTGGATCAGGACGGTGAGCCGGTCCTCGGACTTCGCGTGCTGGACCCGCCACACGGCCACGACGCCCTCGACCGACTGCGTCTCGTCCGGGGTGACCTCGGCCATGGAGCACGGCGGGGCCATCCAGTTGAGCGGCTTGTAGGACCCGCCATCGCTGTGCACGAGCACGGAGCCGTCGGCCTTGACGAGGAGCAGTCGGGTCGCGAGCGGGAGGTGAGCGGTCAGCCGTCCGTCGTAGTCGACGCTGCACCGGGCTATGACGAGTCGCACCGGGTCACCCTAACGCGGTCTGCCCACCGCGCGGCCGGCCGCGGGGCGCGAGGTGCCGCTCAGCCCGGTCGGCCCCTCACCCGCCGGAGCGTGGGGAGCATCACGCACCCGACGGGTGTGAGCGGCATACGGCCTCTGTCAGACTCCAGCCATGGCTCGTGACTTCACCAAGGTTGGCGTGATCGGACTCGGCACCATGGGTGCTGGCATCGTGGAGGTCTTTGCCCGCAACGGCATCGACGTCGTCGCGGTGGAGGTGACTGACGAGGCGGTGGACAAGGGCCGCGGTGTCCTGCAGCAGTCCACCGACCGGGCGGTCTCGCGCGGCAAGCTCAGCGCTGATGAGCAGGCCGCGCTGCACGACCGGGTGCAGTTCACGAGCGTCATGGCTGACCTCAAGGAGTGCCAACTCGTCATCGAGGCCGTCCCCGAGCAGCTCGAGCTCAAGAAGCAGATCTTTGCCACCCTCGATGCGATCGTCTCCGACGACGCGATCCTGGCGACCAACACCTCGAGCCTGCCGGTCACCGAGATCGCCGTGGCAACGGTCAACCCCAAGCGGGTCGTCGGGATGCACTTCTTCAACCCGGCGCAGGTCATGCAGTTCGTCGAGGTGATCAAGACCGTCGTCACCAGCGACGAGATCTTCGAGGACGTCAAGGCTCTCGCGCTGCGACTGGACAAGAAGCCAGTCATCGTCGGAGACAAGGCCGGCTTCATCGCCAACGCGCTGCTCTTCGGCTACCTCAACCACGCCGTGTCGATGTATGAGGGCAAGTACGCGACGCGCGAGGACATCGACGCGTCGATGCGACTCGGCTGTGGCTACCCGATGGGTCCGCTCGCGCTGATGGACCTGATCGGCCTCGACACCGCCTACGAGATCCTCGACACGATGTACAAGCAGGGCCGTGACCGGTTGCACGCGCCGAGCCCGATCCTCAAGCAGATGGTCAGCGCCGGGCTCAAGGGCCGCAAGAGCGGTCGCGGCTTCTACACCTACGCCGAGCCCGGCAGTTCGACAGTCGTCGACGACGCGCTGACCCCCGCGCCCAATGGCTCGTCGGGCGTGCCGGCGCGGGCCGTCCGCGCCGTGGGAGTCGTCGGGTCCGGCACGATGGCGACCGGCATCATCGAGGTCTTCGCCAAGGCCGGGTTCGACGTCACCTACGTGGCGCGGGCCGAGGCCAAGGTGGCGGCCGTGCGCGCAGCGGTCACCAAGAGCCTCGACAAGGCGGTCCAGCGTGGCAAGGTGACCGAGGCCGACCGGGACGCTGCACTCGCGCGCCTCACCGGCACCACGTCGCTCGATGACTTGGCGTCGGTGGACCTGGTCGTCGAGGCGGTGGTGGAGGACCTGCGAGTCAAGCAGGCGCTCTTCGAGAACCTCGACGAGATCTGCAAGCCGGGGGCGATCCTCGCGACGACGACCTCCTCGCTCCCGGTGGTGGAGTGCGCAGCGGTCACCTCGCGTCCGCAGGACGTCGTCGGGATGCACTTCTTCAACCCGGCGCAGGTGATGAAGCTCGTCGAGATCGTGCGGACGGTCTCGACCGCCGACGACGTCGTGGCGACCCTCCAGCAGCTCTGCCCCACCCTCGGCAAGCACCCCGTGACGTGTGGGGATCGGGCTGGGTTCATCGTCAATGCGCTGCTCTTCCCCTACCTCAACGACGCCGTCAAGATGCTCGAGGCCAACTACTCGACGGCTGACGACATCGACACGGCGATGAAGACCGGCTGTGGGCTGCCGATGGGACCGTTCGAGCTGCTCGACGTCGTCGGTCTGGACGTGTCCCTGACCATCGAGCGTGAGCTCTACCTCGAGTTCCGCGAGCGGGGCTACGCCCCCGCGCCGTTGCTCGAGCACCTGGTGACCGCGGGCTACCTCGGACGCAAGACCGGCCGCGGCTTCCGCACCTACGGCTGAGTCGGACGGGCGCGAGCCCCCAGTTGCTCCGGTCGGCGTGAGTTCGCGATATCCCGGGTTGTTGCCGAGAATGGGGGTATGCCCACACGTCGTCGCCCGAGCAAGCACGCCAAGGCGCACGTGCCGCTCGACGTGACACGGATCCAGGGCGGGTCGACGCGGGAGGAGACCTATCGCGGGGGTCGCTGGACGGTGCGCTCGGTCACCGGCGCCTCGGCCACCCGCCCCTACCTGTGCCCGGGCTGCCAGCAGGACGTGGCGCCCGGAACCGCGCACGTGGTCGTCTGGCCGGCAGACGGGGTCGGGGGCGTGGGAGACCGGAGGCACTGGCACACGGGGTGCTGGCAGCGTCGCGATGCGCGTCCGACCGGCGCCTCCTACCGGTAGCAGGCCGGGCGATTCGCGCTATCAGGGATGGGACGTCCAGCACGATGTCGAGGGCCTCCAGCACGAGGACGAGCCACCGGCGTCGGCGGGCTTCAGGGTGCATACCGTCTAGGCTGTTCCCATGGAACCCGTGTACCGTCCCGTGATCACCGCTGCGAGGACGGTCTTCTTCCTCCAGGGGACCCGGTTCACCATCATCGGCGGGGAGCACGTGCCGCGTGGGGGCGGCGCGGTCATGGCGATCAACCACACGTCATACCTGGACTTCGCGTATGCCGGTCTGGCGGCCTGGCCGCACCGGCGCTACGTCCGCTTCATGGCGAAGAAGTCGATCTTCAGTCACGCTGTCGCGGGGCGGCTGATGCGCGGCAAGCACCACATCCCGGTTGACCGACACCAGGGCGGAGAGGCCTTCGCGACGGCGATCCGCGTCCTGCGCGCGGGTGAGATCGTCGGGGTGTTCCCGGAAGCGACCATGTCGCGCTCCCTCGAGCTCAAGGAGTTCAAGCCCGGCGCCGTCAAGATGGCGCAGGTCGCGGGTGTGCCCATCCTGCCCGTGACGATCTGGGGTGGACAGCGGGTCTGGACCAAGAACCAGCCCAAGCACCTGGGCCGGGCGAACATCCCGGTCAGCATCACGGTGGGGGAGCCGATGCACCTCGAGCGTCGTGAAGATGTCACTGCTGCGGGGCAGCGGCTGAAGGTCACGATGCAGGCCCAGCTCGACGCGCAGCAGGCGGCCTACCCCACCCTCCACGGTGACGACCTGCGTTATGTCCCGGCGCGACTGGGGGGCACCGCCCCGACCCCGGGGGAGTCGGCGGCCGCGGACACCCATGACATGACCCGCACCCGCGACAAGTTCACCGGCTGACTCGTCCAGACGCCGTCGGTCCACCGTCACGTCATCGGGGACACGGCCCCACTGATCGATACCGAGGTGGCTGGGCCCGGCTACTGGTGGCGTTGGCGGGGAACGAGAACCTCTTCATAGATCAGAAGCAGCCCGGCTGCGACGGGGATGGCCAGCAGCGCGCCGAGGACCCCGAAGAGGGTGCCGCCCGCGAGGGCGGCCACGACGGTGACGGCCCCGGGCACCGCGACGGTCCGCTGCATGACCTTGGGCATGACCGCGTAGTTCTCGAGTTGCTGGTAGACGGTGAAGTAGATCGCGACGATGAGGGCCTTCTTGGGCTCATCGAAGAAGGCGACGGCGACGACCACCG
>JBDTAU010000550.1:0-3695 GCA_039924465.1 Dermatophilaceae bacterium | reverse complement strand
GAGGTCGTCGAGGTCGGCACCGAGGTCACCGTCGAGGTCCTCGACGTCGACATGGACCGTGAGCGGGTCTCCCTGTCGCTGAAGGCGACGCAGGAGGACCCGTGGCAGCACTTCGCCCGCACGCACGCCATCGGCCAGGTCGTTCCCGGCAAGGTCACCAAGTTGGTGCCGTTCGGGTCGTTCGTCCGGGTCGAGGACGGCATCGAGGGACTGGTGCACATCTCCGAGCTGGCCGAGCGCCACGTCGAGCTGCCCGAGCAGGTTGTCAGCGTTGGCGACGAGATCTTCGTCAAGGTCATCGACATCGACCTGGAGCGTCGCCGCATCTCGCTGTCGCTCAAGCAGGCCAACGACGAGAGCGTCCCGGCCTCCGAGTTCGACCCGACGCTCTACGGCATGGCCGCGGAGTACGACGAGCAGGGCAACTACAAGTACCCGGAGGGCTTCGACTCGGAGACCAACGAGTGGCTTGAGGGCTACGAGACCCAGCGTGAGAAGTGGGAGAAGCAGTACGCCGAGGCCCACGCTCGCTGGGAGGCCCACAAGGCGCAGGTCGAGGCGGCCAGCAAGGCTGACGCCGAGGCTGCCTCAGGTGGCGGCACCTCCACGTCCTACTCCTCCGCGACGGGCGACGTCCCGGACTCGGACGACTCCTCGGGTTCGTCCAGCAGCAGCGGCGGTAGCAGCAGCAGCTCAGCCCCGGCCGAGGGCACGCTGGCCTCGGACGAGGCGCTGGCGGCGCTTCGCGAGAAGCTCACCGGCAACTGATCCACCACGTTCGTATGCCGCGCACGGTAGTGCCCGGCTAACGTGCGCTCCCGGCCCCGGCCCTCCACCACCGTGGGGGGCCGGGGCCTGGCCGTTCTGCCCGCAGTGTTCTACCCCCGGTTCATTTTCGTACGTGTTGTCGCCACGTTTCCGACGTGACGGAGGGTAGGTTTGCCGTCGTGGGATCGATGGTGACACAGACGGCGCAGGGCGGCCCCCGTGAGGGGCCGCCGCCCTGTGTGGGCCCGGCCCCACGCAGGTCGAGCGGCAGGCGCTGGGAGTGGACGCTCGCGGCGCTGCTGCTGGCGCCGAACCTCGTGCTTCTCGGGGTCTTCACCTATCGGCCCCTGCTGGACAACTTCCGCCTCTCGTTCACCGACTGGAACATCTCCTCGCCGACGTCCAACGGCGTCGGCTTAGCCAACTACGTGGAGTGGTTCGGCCGTGAAGACACGCGTCTCATCCTGCGCAACACGCTGATCTTCACCGTCGCCACCGTGGGCATCTCCATGTCGCTCGGGCTCGCTCTCGCCCTGCTGCTCGACCAGAAGCTCAAGGGACGCAACCTCGTCAGGTCGACGATCTTCGCGCCGTTCGTCATCTCGGGGGCCGCGATCGGCGTGGCTTTCAGTTTCGTCTTCGACCCGAGTTTCGGCCTCGTCAGCGACGTGCTCGCGCGTCTCGGTATCACCAGCCCGGACTTCTACCAAGACCCGGGCTGGGCGCTCTTCATGGTCACTACGACCTATATCTGGAAGAACCTCGGCTACTCCTTCGTCATCTACCTCGCGGCGCTGCAGGGTCGACGGGCCGACCTCGACGAGGCTGCCGAGATGGACGGGGCGACGGCATGGACGCGCTTCCGCAAGGTGCTCATGCCGCAGTTGCGTCCCACGACGTTCTTCCTGTCCATCACCGTGCTGCTGAGCTCTGTGCAGGTCTTCGACATCATCAACGTCATGACACGGGGTGGGCCGCAGGGCAACGCCACGACGACGTTGGTCTATCAGGTTTACCAGGAGACGTTCGTCAACCAGCGGGCCGGCTACGGGGCGACCGTTGCCACGGTCATGTTCCTCATCCTGCTCGTCGTCACCGTCGTGCAGGTCCGGGTCATGGACAGGGGGCAGAAGAAGTGAGCACGATCACCGCCACCAAGAACGAGCGTGGCCGCGTCGAGGCGAGCACCCATCACCGCGGGCCGGGCATGACAGTCCTCGGCTATGCCGGCATGGTCGCCGCGGTCCTGCTCGTGATCGTGCCCCTCTTCTGGATCGTCATCACGTCGTTCAAGGAGCGGCCCGACATCTTCACCCGGCCGGCGATCTACTGGCCCAACCCCGCGACGGACGAGAACTACAAGACGGTCGTGAACGACATCCCGTTCGTCGACTACTTCCGCAACTCGTTCATCCTCACCGCCACGATCTCGATCGTGAAGATCGTCCTGGGCGTGCTCAGCGCCTACGCGCTGTCGCTGCTGCGTTTCCCGGGTCGGGGCATCGTCTTCCTCGTGGTCATCGCGGCGCTCATGGTGCCGAATCAGATCACCGTCATCAGCAACTATGCGCTCGTAGCGCAACTGGGGTGGCGCAACACCTACCAGGGCATCATCATCCCGCTGGCTGGTGTCGCGTTCGGGACCTTCCTCATGCGCAACCAGTTCCTCAGCCTGCCGGGCGAGATCATCGAGGCGGCGCGCCTCGATGGCGCCGGGCCGATGAAGTTGCTCTGGCGCGTCGTCATGCCGATGTCGTGGCCGACGCTCGTGGCGTTCGCCCTCATCACGGTCGTCAACGAGTGGAACGAGTACCTCTGGCCCTTCCTCATGTCTGATGATGAGCGGGTCGCTCCCCTTCCCGTCGGGCTCACCTTCCTGCAGAACAACGACGGCGGAACCAACTGGGGGCCGGTCATGGCCGGCACCATCCTGACGATGCTCCCGATCCTGCTGCTGTTCCTCGCCCTGCAACGTCAGATGATCAAGGGGCTGACTGCGGGCGCGGTGAAGGCCTGACGGCAGCGCCCCCACCACTCGACCACACCACCCCGAGCACCACTCTCATCAGGACCTATCACGGAAGGCACGACATCACATGAATGATTTCTCACGCCGCGGATTCCTCGGCCTCGCAGGAGCCGCCGGAGTCGCCGGACTCGCAGCCTGTGCCGGCACCGGCAGCGCGCCGACGACCGCAGCCAGTGGCGGCGGTGCGGGCTCCGGCACGATCGAGTTCTGGAGCAACCACCCCGGCAGCAGCAAGGACGTTGAGGCAGCGATCATCAAGAAGTTCGAGGCCGCGAACTCCGGTCTCAAGGTCAAGCTCGTTGACGCTGGCAAGAACTACGAGGAGGTGGCACAGAAGCTCAACGCCGCCCTCGCCGGCGGACAGCTCCCCGACGTCGTCGTCGTCTCTGACGTCACGTGGTTCAACTTCGGGCTCAACAAGCAACTGGCCCCACTCGATGACCTGATCAGCTCGGATGGTGTCAAGATCGACGACTACGTCGACGCTCTCTACAACGACTACAAGTTGACCGACAAGCACTATGCGATCCCCTACGCGCGTTCGACACCGCTCTTCTACTACAACAAGGAGCTGTGGCAGAAGGCCGGCCTCGAGGACCGCGGTCCCAAGGACTGGGCGGAGTTTCGGACCTGGGCTCCCAAGCTGCAGGCCGCGGTGGGCTCCGGCAAGTCGGCCATGTGCCTGCCGGACGGCTCCAACTACCTCGACTGGGTCTTCCAGAACATGGTGTGGGGCGACGGGGGCGCGTACTCCAAGGACTGGACTCCGACCTTCTCGGACCCCAACACCATCAAGGCGGGGGAGTTCCTCCAGGAGCTCGCCAAGTCGAAGTTCCTCAAGCTCGCCAAGGACCCGGCCCCGGAGTTCACCGCTGGCCTCACCGCGTGCAGCATGATG
>JBDTAU010000549.1:0-3105 GCA_039924465.1 Dermatophilaceae bacterium | reverse complement strand
ACCAACAATACCCACATCCGTCGCATCATCCATCCGAGAGCCCATCCGTCAGCGGCGAGCACCCTCCAGCTGTGGCAGCTGCGAGACGATCGCCTGCGCTGAGGCCTTGGCGTCGCCGAAGCACATCAGCGTGTTCTCGTAGAAGAACAGCGGGTTCTGCACCCCCGCGTAGCCCGCGTTCATCGACCGCTTGAAGACGATGACCTCCTTGGCCTTCCACACCTCGATGACCGGCATGCCGGCGATCGGGCTGGACGGGTCATCGAGGGCGGACGGGTTGACGGTGTCGTTGGCGCCGATGACCAGGACGACGTCGACGTCGGCGAGGTCGGGGTTGATCTCGTCCATCTCGAGGACGATGTCATACGGGACCTTGGCCTCGGCGAGCAGCACGTTCATGTGGCCGGGGAGCCGGCCGGCAACCGGGTGGATGCCGAAGCGGACATCGATACCCCGCTCGCGCAGCTTGGCCGTGAGGTCGGCCACCGGATACTGCGCCTGGGCCACCGCCATGCCGTAGCCGGGCGTGATGACGACCGAGTGCGCGTTGGTGAGCAGGTCCGCCACGTCGACCGCGGTGGTCTCCCGGTGCTCGCCGTAGTCGACGTCGCTGTCCGAGACGGTGCCGTCGGAGCCGAAGCCGCCCATGATGACCGACACGAAGGACCGGTTCATCGCGGTGCACATGATGTAGGACAGGTAGGCACCGGACGAGCCGACGAGCGCGCCGGTGATGATGAGCAGGTCGTTGCTCAGCATGAAGCCGGCAGCGGCAGCCGCCCAGCCCGAGTAGCTGTTGAGCATCGAGATGACGACCGGCATGTCCCCGCCACCGATCGAGGCGACCAGGTGCCAGCCGAAGGCGAGCGCGATCGCCGTCATGATCACGAGAGGCGCCAGCTGCGGGGTGGCGACGAACCAGACCATCAGGGCCGCCGACACCAGGACCGCGGCGAGGTTGAGGTAGTGCTTGGCCGGCAGCATGAGCGGCTTGCTCGACATCTTGCCCGACAGCTTGAGGAAGGCGACGATCGAGCCGGTCAGGGTGACGGCGCCGATGAAGACACCGAGGAAGACCTCGACGAGGTGCACCGCGTCCCGTTGGCCGTCCAGGTAGGAGTTGAAGCCGACCAGCACGGCGGCCAGGCCGACGAAGCTGTGCAGCATCGCGATGAGCTCGGGCATCTCGGTCATCTCGACCCGACGGGCCAGGGTGATGCCGATGACCGCGCCGATCGCCATGGCGACGACGATGGCGAGCCACTGGAGCGCGCCGGCGAACTGGCCTGCGACCCAGAGGGTGGCGACGAGGGCGATGGCCATCCCGACCATGCCGTAGCTGTTGCCGAGCTTGGCGCTCTCGTGCTTGGAGAGGCCGGCAAGGCTGAGGATGAAGAGGATGGCGGCGACCAGATAGGCCGCCCCGACGAGGGCGAAATCAGCGGTCATGGCTCAGGCCTTCCGGAACATCGTGAGCATCCGCTGGGTCACGGTGAAGCCTCCGAAGATGTTGATGCTCGCGACGAGCGTCCCCAAGGTCGCGATCACAAAGATGGCGACCCGTCCGTCTGACGTGCCGAGCTGGATGAGCGCGCCGACGATGATGATGCCGCTGATCGCGTTGGTGACCGACATGAGCGGCGTGTGCAGCGCGTGCGCGACGTTGCCGATCACGTAGAAGCCGACGACCACGGCGAGGGCGAAGACAGAGAAGTGACCGAGGAAGCTGCCGTGCGAGAGAGCGGACAGGGCGCCGAAGACGATCGCGCCGATCGCCATCCACGTGTGTCGGCGCACGAGGTTCGGTGGCGCGGGTGGCGCCTTCTCGATCTTGGCGCCCGGCGTTGAGCTGGCAACTTGAGGCGCCGCACTCACCTGGATCGGCGGTGGCGGCCAGAGCAGCTCCCCGTCCCTGGTCACCGTCATGTTGCGCTGCACCGGGTCGTCGAAGTCGAGGACCAGTTGCCCGTCCTTGCCCGGGGTGAGCAGCTTCATCAGGTTGACCAGGTTGGTTCCGTAGAGCTGGCTCGCCTGGGTCGGGAGCCGGCCCGCGAGGTCGGTGTAGCCGATGATCTTGACACCGTTGGCCGTGACGACGAGCTGGTCGGCGACCGCACCCTCGACGTTGCCGCCGTTGGCGGCCGCCATGTCGACGATCACCGAGCCGGCCTTCATCGCGGCGACCATCTCGGCGGTGATCAGCCGGGGTGCCGGGCGACCGGGGATGAGGGCGGTGGTGATGATGATGTCGGAGTCGGGCGCCTGGGTGGCGTAGAGCTGCGCAGCCCGGCGGTTGAACTCCTCACCCATCTCCTTGGCGTAGCCGTCGGAGGAAGCCGCGGCCTGGTCCGCCTCGGGCACCTCGACGGCCAGGAAGTCCGCCCCCATCGACTCGACCTGCTCAGCCACCTCGGGCCGGGCGTCAGTGGCCCGCACGATCGCACCGAGCGAGCGCGCGGTGCCGATCGCGGCCAGACCGGCGACGCCGGCCCCGACGACCAGGACCTTGGCCGGGGGGACCTTGCCCGCCGCCGTCACCTGCCCGGTGAAGAACGAGCCGAACTCGTGAGCGGCCTCGACGACGGCCCGGTAGCCGGCGATGTTGGCCATCGAGCTGAGCACGTCGAGCGACTGGGCCCGGCTGATCCGAGGCACGGCATCCATCGCCATCGCCGTCACTCGGGCGGACTGCAGCTTGGCGACCAGGTCCGGGTTGATCGCGGGTGCCATCAGGCTCACCACGGTGGTGTCCGGGGCCATCCGGGCGATCTCGTCGTCGTTGGGGGCGTTCACCTTGTGCACGATCGGCGCCTGCCAGACCTGCGCCGCGTCGACGACCTGGGCGCCGGCTGCGGCATAGGCCTCGTCGGAGAAGCTCGCCAGCGCCCCAGCGCCCGCTTCGATCACGACCTGATAGCCCAGGCCGATGAGCTGCTCGACGGTCTTGGGAGTCGCGGCGACGCGCGTCTCACGGGCACGGGTCTCACGGGGGACACCGATCTGCACGGTGACTCTCCTTCATCGGGGCTGGCGGGGTCGTGGCGGGCGGGGGCGGCTATGCAACGGCCGGGCGGGGCGGGTAGGCCGCGGGCAGGCGGGCGGTCC
>JBDTAU010000548.1:0-5287 GCA_039924465.1 Dermatophilaceae bacterium | reverse complement strand
CGGCGGGGGCCGGTGGGGCGGCTGGGCTGGTCAACCTCAACACGGCTGGCCTTGCCGAGTTCGACACGCTGCCCGGGGTGGGACCGGTCCTGGCCCAGCGGATCCTCGACTGGCGCACCGAGCACGGCCGGTTCAGCTCGGTGGACGAGCTCCGCGAGGTCAGCGGGATCGGCGACACCCTGCTCGGTCGGCTGCGGACCAAGGTGACCGTGTGAGCCCCGTTGCTGGTCGCGGTGTTGATCACGGCGCTGAGCACGCTGGCAGGCGTGTCGCCGACCTCGATCGTCGGGGTCAGGTCCGGGCCACCAGGGTCGTCCTGGCGACCCTGGTGCCACGGCGAATCCCGAAGGAATCGCGCCGAGTCGATCTCCGGCTGCTCGTGCCAGCGCTGATCACGTGGCCGGTCGTCGGCTTCGTGGCGTTGCTCGTCCCGATCGGATGGGTCTGGCTCGGAGCGGCACTCTCGGGCCTGGGCGTGCTGGCTGGCCTGCGGCGATTCCCGCGGGTCGTGGACGTTCACCGACCCGGGCGCGTGGGTGATCTTCCACGGTCGCACGCACAGCTGCGGGCGCAGCCACACGCGCGAGGACAGCCCCAGCTGCCACCACAGTCACGGCCGGGGGCGCCACGACCGGCTGCCGGGCTGCTGCTGCTCACCCTCGTGGCACTGTGTCTCGGACTGCTGGCAACGGCCGGCCACCGGACCCTGCGAGCCGTAGGCCCGATCGCGGAGCTCGCCCAGCAGCGGGCGATCGTGACGATCCGCGCGCAGGTCGCCACGGAGCCACGGATCCTGCTCAGCGGCATACGGGAAGAGGAGGGTGCGAGCGAGCCCAAGGTCATGGCCCGGCTCGACGTGACGGAGGTGACCGGGCGCGGACGGACCACCACGGTGGGCGTCCCGATGCTCGTGTTCGGCCCGGCCGAGTGGGCGCAACTGCACTGGCACGACGAGGTGGAGGTCCTGGTCCGGCTCAGTCCAGCAGACCCGGGAGACGATGTCGTCGCGATCGTTCAGCCGCGAGGGAGCCCGCGCGTCCTGGCGTCGCCAGGAGTGGTGTTCCGGGCGGCTGACGTCGTCCGGGACGACTTTCGGGAGGCCACCGACCACCTGCCGGCGGATGCCCGCGGGCTCGTCCCCGCCCTCGTCATCGGTGACACGTCGCGGACCCCGCCGCCACTGTCCCAGGACATGCTCAACACCGGCCTCAGCCACCTGAGCGCGGTGAGCGGCTCCAACGTGACCCTCGTCCTGGGTGCGGCGATGGGGCTGTCCCAGATGCTTGCCATTCGGCGTCGTCGGCGACCGTGGGTGGCCCTGGTGGTGCTGGTTGGCTTCGTCATCCTGGCTCGCCCGGAGCCGAGCGTGATCCGGGCTGCGGTGATGGGATCCATTGGGCTGCTGGGACTCTCGACCTCGCGGCGACAGATGGGGGTGCCGGCCCTCGCGGGGGCGATCCTGGCGCTGCTCGTCTGGGACCCGTGGCTGGCGCGGTCGTACGGCTTCGCGCTCTCGAGCGTGGCCACCCTGGGGTTGCTGCTCTTCGCACAACCGTGGGGGCGCACCTTCGGGCGTCGGCTGCCCGCTCGGCTGCGCTGGCTCGGGCCGGTGCTCGCCGTTCCGGTTGCGGCTCAGGTCGTGTGTGCACCGATCGTCGTGCCGTTGCAGGGCAGCGTCTCGCTCATCGCGGTGCTGGCCAATCTGCTGGCGGCGCCATTGGTCGGACCGACCACGATCCTCGGGGTGAGCGTGGCGCTGCTGTCCATCTTCTGGGTCGGAGGAGCGGGGTTGCTGGCGTGGACGGCGGCGCTGCCGGCCCTGGGGATCGCGTGGGTGGGCCGGGTCTGTGCCCGGGCGCCCTTCGGGCAGATCGACTGGGATGACTCGGCTCTGGCCGCAGTGTTGCTCGCCGCCCTCACGGTCATTGCGGTGGCGGCGGCGCCATGGGTCTGGCACCGCTCCCGGCTCCGCTCGCTCGTGGCCTTCGCCGCTGTGCTGGTCGCCTCCGCCATCGCGATGCCGGTGTCAGTCATCGGATGGCCGCCTCCGGGGTGGGTGCTGGTGATGTGCGATGTCGGCCAGGGCGATGGGCTCGTCCTCAACGCAGGAGGTGGGCAGATCGTCGTCGTGGACACCGGGCCGGACCCGGACGCCATGAACGGCTGTCTGAGGCGGCTCGGGGTGATGACGGTGGACCTGCTCGTCCTGACGCATTTCCACGCGGACCACGCCGGGGGACTGGCAGGGGTGTTGGACGGTCGTCGGGTCGGGCAGATCCGCGGGACACCGGTCCGCGAACCGCGGGGAGTCGCGGCCGAGGTCGACCGGCTCGCAGGGCAGGCGGGGGTGCCGGTGGGGCCGTTGCGTTCCGGCGACGCGCTCCGGGTCGGGGCACTGTCGGCGGATGTCTGGCTTCCCGGTCGCCCGATCCACGAGGGGTCGGTGCCCAACAACGCGTCCGTCGTCCTCACGGTCCAGGTGCGCGGTCTGGGGATCCTGCTCACTGGTGACATGGAGCGGGAGGCCGCTGGCCAACTCGTTCGTGCTGAGCGGGCGGATCCCGAGCGCTGGGGCCGGATCGACATCCTCAAGGTGGCCCACCACGGATCGAGCAACCGCGACGACCGGCTGCTTGATGAGGTGGTTGGGCGGATCGCCCTGATCAGTGTCGGCACGGACAACGACTACGGTCATCCAGCGCCATCGACCGTGAGGGCCCTTGAGGGACAGGGCTTTTCGGTGCACCGTACCGATCTCGAGGGTGACTTGGCCGTCGTCGACCGCCCGTCCGGGCTGGTCGTACTCGGTCGTGGCTCTGCGGGCTCAGCTCGCTGATGGGTCGGGTGCGCGGCGTCCGTCTCTCGCCATAGGTCAGGAGACGCCGACCGCTGCTTCGCGTCGGGAGTCGCCAGCCGCGGTCAGGGAGCCATCGGCGCGCCGAACCGCCGCGCCGACCCCGCCGAAGTACATGTCCAGTCCGTCGAAGACCTCGTGGTCCAGCCCTGCCTCTGCGACCGCAGCGGCGATGTCCTCGGCCGCCTCGTAGTCGACCCGGTAGGCATCGTCGTCGAGGAGTCGGACATGTGACCGGGGCGCGGAGATCGCGTCCTGGATCAGGGTCCCCTTCAGGCAGGCTGCTCCGATGACCTGCATCAGGGCCGTGGTGATCCGGTCCGCGCCTGGCGAGCCGATGGAGAGGGAGCGCCCGTCGGCGGTCCGTCCCGTGGTGGGGGCCATGTTGGAGGCCAGCCGGGTGCCCGGCGTCACGGCATGCAGGCCGAGTCGGTTGAGTTCCGGCTCACCCAGCGCGTTGTTCAGCAGGATCCCGGTGTCGGGGATCGCCAAGCCCGAGCCGTAGCCGGACGACATCGTGATGGAGCAGGCGGTTCCGTCGCTGTCGACGGTCGAGACGTGTGCGGTCGAGGCTGACGTCGGTAGGCCTGCGAGGCCGTAGCGCTCAACCGCTTCGAGCAGGTTGCGACCATCGGTGTCGAGGTCCCAGGACCGGTCATGGACGTTGCGGCGATACGACAGGACCCGACGCTGGATGTCGATGACATCCATGGCGTCCCAGGTCCCCCGGCGATCGAGTTCGCCCAGCATGATGGCCAGCATCGGGCCGCCGACCGACGGTGGCGGATTGATGGCCAAGGTCCAGTCGCCCAAGGCGCGCAGGACGGGTTCGCGGACGATCGGTGCATAGGCAGCGAGGTCCTCGTCGGTGATCAAGCCTCCGTTGGACTCCATCATCTCGACCAGCGCCCGCCCGACCTCGCCGGTGCTGAAGAGCGTCGGGCCTTGTGCCGCGAGCAGATCCAGCACATCTGCGAGGTCGACGTTGCTCGACATCTCTCCGGGGCGCAAGGTGCTGCCGTCGCTTCCCATGACGAGCGCGTGGGCCGCGTCGTCGTGCCCGAAGAGCGACTCTCGCACAAAGCCGAGGAAGTAGGAGGCCGCGCTCCCCATCGGGTAGCCGGCGCGACAGGCGTCGGCGGCGGGAGTCACGAGCCTCTCCCACGGCAGGTCCCCGTGCCGCTGGGACGCCAGGTCCAGTGCCGGCACCGCGCCCGAGTTGGCGACCGACCCGTGACCGGCCCACATCGTCACCCCGCCGCCGTAGCCCGTGACGACCTGGCGGACCCCCTGACCGAATCGAACCCGGGGGAGACCGCGGCCCGGCATCTCGACGTTGCCGTCGATGACCTCGGGTGGGCCGTCTGCGGGCCAGACGTTGATGAAGGCGCCGCCCATCAGGCTGACGATCCCGGGCTCGGTGCTCATGGTCACCACCGCTGCGGCGATCGCAGCGTCCACGGCGTTGCCCCCGTCGGCGACTGCGGCCAAACCGGCGTCACGTGAGAGTGGGCTGGTGCAGGCGACCGCGACGGTCCGGGTCATCCGTGGGCCAGCGTTCGAGTGGCCTGCGTTCGAGTGGCCTGCGTCGGTCGCGTCAGGGTCAGCGTCAGCCGCCTTGGGGTGGCGAGCGTCATCCGCGGCCCTGCGAGTGGTACTCCGCGTTGGGTACGAAGCCCAGGGCGGTCGACACCCGGTTGGTCATGTTGAACATGCCGATGACCTGGACGGCCTCCACGATCTGGTGGTCATCGAGTCCGGCCGCCCGCAGTGGTGCGAGGTCCGCCTCCGTGACGTCGGCGGGGTGCAGCGTCAACTTCTCGGCGTACTCCGCCATCGCGGCCTCCCGCTCGGGGAGGTCGGCCTGGCGCCAGTTGACGCCCACGAGGTCAGATGTGCGCTCGTCCTCGGTGTAGCTGCGCAGCGCTGCGCCGTGACTGACCGAGCAGTACGTGCAGCGGTTGATGCTCGACACGACAACGCCCAGCAGCTCCCGGTCCGCGTTGGACAGGTGGCCTTCCTTGTTGACCAGGAGGTTGAAGTATCTCCACCACGCGAGGAACTGCTCACCGTTGGTGGCCTGGGCCCGGAAGACATTGGGCACGAAGCCGAAGGCCTCCTCGGACTTGTCCCAGAGACGGGTCACCCCTTCGGGAACGTCCTCCCGCTCGGGGATGGGCAGGTAGGAAATTCGCTCGTGGTTAGACATGGAGTCAGCCTAGAGGTCCGGGCCTGTGGACGGCGGGGCCACTCGACTGGTGGGCGGCGCCTGGGGGCCTGTGGACGGCGGGGCCATTCGACGGGGGGTGCGTTGTTGGGGACAGGGACTGCGGTTTGGGGCACAGGATGGGGTTCGTTTCGCAGTTCGTGCCCCGAAGCGCAGTCTGTGTCACGACCCGCAGGCGCAGCCCGAGGCAGCGCGTTCTGTGGACG
>JBDTAU010000547.1:0-10365 GCA_039924465.1 Dermatophilaceae bacterium | reverse complement strand
TCGACGGTGACGAGGGAGGCGACGGACCCGAGGATCCCGTGTCCGGCATCGGCCGCAGCAAGGAGGGCGGCAGCGCCGTCCTTGCGGCTCAGGCTCAGTTCGAGGGCCTCGACTCGCGCCGCGGCCGTCGTGCGGGCCCGGTCGGCGGCCGTTTCGGCCTCCCGCCAACGAGCCAGCTCGGCCTCGGCCGCCTCGAGCTTGGCGGCAGCCTGCTCGTACGCGTCATCCAGGCCGTGCTCGCCCTCTTCGTCGTCAGCGACCCCGGCCTCGAGCCGGGCGAAGTTCTGCTCAGCCTGGGCCGCACGGGCCAGGCCCTGTGCCGCCGTGGCCCGGAGACGCCCGATCTCCGCCTCGCGAGCCTCGATCCGGGAGGCCCGGGCGGCGACCTGCCCGGCCAGCTTGGCCAGTCCCTCACGGCGGTCCGCGGCGGCGCGGGTCGCGCGCACCAGTCGTGCGGTCTCGTCCGCATGGCTGCGTTCGGCGTCGGTGCGGGCCCCGATGGTCTCCTCGAGGGTGGCCCGCACCTCGTCGACCTCCGCGAGCAGCAGCTCCTGCTGGTCGCGCAACTCGGCCGCTTGAGCTCGCAATTGCTGTGGGTCACGCGATCCGCCGGACACCTCGGCTTCGCCGTCGTCCTCGGCCAGCAACCGGACCCGCTCCGTCGACAGCGAGAGGGTGGCCGCCATCCGCTCGACCAGTCGGCCCAGCCGGACCCACTCGTCCTGCGCTGCGGCCAGTGCGGGCCGCGCCTCCTCGGCGGTGGTCTCGAGCCGGTGCAGGCGGTCACCGAGCTCGGTGAGCGACTCCTCGACCTCGGTCCGGCGCGCGATGAGGGCGGACTCGTCGGCCACCTCCTGCTCGAGCGTCGAGGTGAGTTGCACGAGGTCATCGGCGAGCAGTCGCAAGCGCGCATCACGGGCATCGGCCTGGATGACGGCAGCCTTGCGGGCGGTCTCAGCCTGACGGCCCAGTGGACCGAGCTGACGGCGGATCTCCCCCGTGAGGTCCTGCACCCGGGTGAGATTGCCCTCCATCGTCTCGAGCTTGCGCAGCGCCCGCTCCTTGCGCTTGCGGTGCTTCAGGACACCGGCGGCCTCCTCGATGAAGCCGCGCCGTTCCTCCGGTGTCGCCCGCAGGACGGCATCGAGCTGGCCCTGGCCGACGATGACGTGCATCTCACGGCCGATGCCGCTGTCTGACAGGAGTTCCTGGACGTCGAGCAGACGGCAGGCGGTGCCGTTGATGGAGTACTCGGACCCACCGTTGCGGAACATCGTCCGCGCGATCGTGACCTCGGCGTAGTCGATCGGCAGAGCGCCGTCAGTGTTGTCGATGGTCAAGGCCACCTCGGCCCGACCGAGCGGCGCCCGACCGGCGGTGCCGGCAAAGATGACGTCCTCCATCTTTCCGCCGCGCAGTGACTTGGCACCTTGCTCGCCCATCACCCAGGCGAGGGCGTCGACGACGTTGGACTTGCCTGACCCATTCGGCCCGACGATGCAGGTGATCCCTGGCTCGAGGCGCAGATGGGTCGCGGAAGCGAAGGACTTGAAGCCCTTCAGGGTGAGGCTCTTGACGTACACGACCCGATTCTTTCCTTCATCCGACGTCGACCTGCGGCTGTGCCCGGCGCAGATCCCGGTCAGCGTACTAGGCCGAGCGGTCCCAGCCGTGGAAGCGGGCACGCGTGGGGTGTGCCCCGGATCGCGCCTAGGGTGGTTTCCGTGCCCACCATCGACCATCTCGACCACCTCGTCGTTGCCGCCAATGACCTTGCCACCGGTCGCGCCTGGGTCGAGGATCGGGTCGGCGCGCCGATGGAGCCGGGCGGGCGACACGAGACGTTCGGCACCCACAATGCGCTGTTGTCCCTCGGGCCCCGCTCCTACCTCGAGGTCATCGCCCTTGATCCCAGTGCGCCGGCCCCGACCAGGCCCCGCTGGTTCGGACTCGACACCAGCGAGGTGCGTGAGCGATTGGCGCGCGGTCCGGCGCTGCTCCACTGGGTCATCGCGGTCCCTCCTCTCGACGACGAGCCGGACGCCCTGGAACTGACCCGGGGAAGCAACCGTTGGGCGCTCACGGTCGCGGCAGATGGCTGTATGCCGCTGGGCGGGCTGGCGCCGTCACGGATCCATTGGCACACACCCCCTCCCCCGACCACGCTCCCCGATCGCGGGATCCGCCTCGAGCGGCTGGTCCTGCGGTCCACCGACCCCGACGCGGTCCGAGCCGCCATCCTGGCTGCCACTGCCACTGCCACTGCAGACACGACCGCTGATGGCGCTGCTGATACGGAGACCGATCCCTCGGTGCGGGTCGAAACGGGCGACGACACCCTGCTGGCGACGCTGCACACGCCCCGCGGACGGGTCACCCTCGCACCGGAGTGAGCTGAGCGGCAGACCGTGCAGGGGGACCGAGCCACCAGCGGACCCACACGGCGTGGACCACTGGCCAGTCGTCAATGACTCGGTTCGCTCCCCGAGGCGATCTGCTCGTGGTGGTGGATCACTTCGGCGATGACGAAGCCGAGGAACTTCTCTGCAAACACGGGATCGAGACCCGCCTCATCAGCGAGCGCCCGGAGCCGACCGATCTGTCGCTCCTCCCGGGCCGGATCCGCGGGAGGGAGGTGCTCGCGCGCCTTGAGGATCCCGACCTGCTGCGTCGCCTTGAAGCGCTCGGCGAGCAGGTGGATGAGCGCAGCATCGATGTTGTCGATGCTGCTTCGCAGCCGCAGGAGCTCGGCTGGTGGCGCGGTGGCGTCGCCGTCGTCAGTCACGGGGCCAGCCTAGGTCGCTCACCGCTCGACGAACCCGGAGATCCCGCCCTTCGGACCGCCGTGCTGGACGACGACGCCCATCACGTGCCCGGGCCGGCGTGTCGTCGTCGGATGCTCGCGCAGCAGCGCCTCCAGGGCTGCGATCGCCGTGGGCTCGCCCTGGGCCACGATCTCGACGCGGCCGTCACCCATGTTGCGGGCATGTCCCGCGAGGCCGAGCTCGAGCGCCCGGGCCCGCGTCCACCAACGAAAACCGACTCCCTGAACGGACCCGCGGACAAAAATCGTGGCTCGCTGCACACCGTGAGGGTATGCCGTCACGCGCTCCCCTCCAGATCGGGAGGGCTCAGCCCCCGAGCGATCTGCCTTGCGATGGCGGCGCGCACGGGGGTGGGCCACGGCAGGACGAACCCTCAGCCTGACAAAAGATGGTGAAGCCTCGAGGTCTTCGCCGCGTGCCTCCACCATGTTGTCGGTGCCCGTCCTTATGCTCAGGGGCCAAGGACGGCCGCACGTCGACGCGCGGCCGGACACGGAAGGGAGTGACGTGACGACCGCGACCGGGGTGCAGGCGAGCAGCCCGCACGGCGCCGCACGCCGTGACGCGCCGGCCCCGCCCGAGTCAGGGGCCTCCCGTCAGTCCGGCCGGATCGAGGGCCTCGACGGCCTGCGGGCGATCGCCATCGTGGCGGTGCTCATCTTCCACCTCAACGCGTCGTGGCTGCCCGGCGGCTTCCTCGGCGTGGACGTCTTCTTCGTGGTGTCCGGCTTCCTCATCACCACGTTGTTGGTCCGTGAGCACCGGTCCGCAGGCCGGATCGCCTTCAAGAACTTCTGGGTGCGTCGAGCCCGCCGCCTGCTGCCCGCTCTCGCGGTCTGCGTCACCGTCAGCGTCCTCATCGCCCGAGTCGTCACCGGCGATCTGCTCGTTCACGTCGGACGACAGGTCCTCGGGGCATTGACCTTCTCGACCAACTGGGTCGAGATCACTGCCGGCTCGAGCTACTTCGACCAGACCGCTCCCCAGCTGTTCATGAACTTCTGGTCGCTCGCCGTGGAGGAGCAGTTCTACCTCCTGTGGCCGCTCGCGACCCTGCTGCTGATCCGCTTTGCCCGGCCGCGCGCGCGGATGGCGGTGCCCCTGGCGATCGCGGCCGGCTCGACGGTGCTCATGGCTGCCCTGTACACGCCCGGCGCCGACGCCACTCGGGTCTACTACGGCACTGACACGCACCTGATGGGGCTGATGCTCGGCGCCGGACTCGCCTTCGCGTGGGCGATGCCCGAGATCGCCGACCGGCTGCGCCCTTCCGGGTGGGGGCCCTGGGGCCGACTGGTGGCGCCCGGGGCGGCCATCGTACTCGGCGTCATGTTCCTGTTCCTCGATGAGTCGCACGACGCCACCTTCCGCGGCGGCTTCTTCCTCGCCTCCGCGGCGACGACGGTCCTGCTCATCAGCCTCCTCGACCGGGTCCCGGGTCGCACTTCGGCGCTGCAGCGGCTCACCGACCATCCGGTCGCGACCTGGATCGGGGTGCGGTCCTACTCGCTCTACCTCTGGCACTGGCCGGTCATCCTCATCGTCGCCCACGACAACCCCTCGGCTCCCGGCACGATCTCGCACCTGCTGACCCGGGCCTGGTGCGTCCTGGTCACGGTTGCCCTTGCCGACCTGACCTTTCGCTTCGTCGAGACACCGTTTCGCGTGCACGGTTTCCGCGGCGTCGGACGAGCCGTGCTCGCCTTCCTGCTTCACTCCACCCGACGGACCCGGCAGGTGACCTCCGCGAGTGTCGCCACCCTCGCCCTGGTGCTCACCGTCATCGTCTGGACCGCCCCGGCCCAGTCCGAGACCGCGACCATGCTCGAGGCCAATGCCGCCCTCGCCGCGTCCGGGTCGGCGCTCCCGCCGGGCGCGAAGGCTGACGACCGATCGCAGAGCGGTCCAGCAGCGGGGACCACTACGGGCCCGACTGCCTCAGCCACCACTCCCACCTCCCCCACGACCGGTGCCGCAACCGGTGTCACGGACGGCACCGCGACAGCAGCCCCAGCAGCCCCGGTCGTGTCGGTCCCGAAGGGCGAGGCCGAGGCCTCCTTCACCATGCCGAGCGGACCGGAGATCGACGGCTACGGCGACTCGATGATGGTGGGCAGCGTGCACGCCCTCGACTACTACTTCCCGGGCATCCGCATGGATGCCACGTCCAATCGTCGCTGGTCCGACGGTCTCGCCGCGATCAAGGCGAAGGGCGACACCAACCGGAGGGCGGTGGTGCTGGCCTTCGGCACCAACGCCGGCACTGACGTCCCGGACCTCGAGGCCGTCCTCGACTTCCTCGGCCCCCGGCGCATGGTCGTGCTCGTCAACCTCATGGGGCCGTTCTCCCGGATCCAGGATGACAACACCAAGCTCGCGGACGTGGCGAAGACGCGACCCAACGTCATCATCGCGGACTGGGCCGCTGCGGTGCGCGACCATCCGGAGCAGTTGCAGTCGGACCGGATCCACCCGAGCCTCAAGGGATCCCACCTGTTCGCCAAGACGGTCCGTGCGGCGCTGGCCACCCTCTCCGAGGAGCACACGGGCACACGCGTGGTCCTCAAGGACCTGCCCATGCCGTGAGTCGCCCGACTCGCCACAGTCACTCGACCCGCCCGACTCACCGCAGTTGCTCGACCCGCCCGACTCACCGCAGTTGCTCGGCACCCGGCTCCGCGAGGCTCAGCACTCGCTCTATGAGGAGGAAATGACGCTGACCGGGTCACCGACCCGGATCGCTGCGCCCACCGGCACCGGCAGCAGCGGCGTGAGCCGAATGCCGAACCACGTGGAGCCGTCCCACCGGCGATACCGCGCCAGGGTCCGGATCGGCTCCTTGGACGTCGTCAGAGAATCCCGATCGATCGTCGTCATGACGCAGCGATCGCAGATCATCGTGGTGCGGAAGGCGACCGATCCGATCGTGACCGTCCGCCAGTCGTCCTCGGCAAAGGGCTCGCCTCCGTCAAGGACGATGTTGGGTCGGAAGCGGTCCTGTCCGATCGGTGGTTCAGCGGACTCGGCCAGCCACGAGTTGAGTTTTGCCAACGACGAGTTCGTGGTCAACAGGATGGGCGCGGCGTCAGCGAGCGAGTTGCGATCGCCGACCTGGCCACCGAGGTCGGTCCGGATGGGCCGGTGGTCGTCGTCGCCTTGCCACACGAGTCGCAACTCCCGGCCGGCCCGAGCGGACAGCCACTGCGTGACCTCCGGGCCGCACGGCCTCGCCATGCCCTGATTGGAGTGGGTGACCGCGATCGGCTCGGCGTCACGGGGTGGTGCGACGACGATCCGGCCCCCGTCCCGGTCCGAGATGACGATCGCCGCCCCCGCCGACGGCAGGGCGGTCAAGCCGAGCAGTCCGGGCACCTCGCGGGCGGTCACCTTGGTCCCGTCCGGCTCCACAAGGCCCCACCGTCGATCACCGGCGAGCCCGCGCGGGGCGACCGGCGATGCCGGAAAGCCAACGCCACCCAGCGATTTGACGGGATACACCGTCAGCGACATGACGGTCAGCATCGTCACGTGGCCAACCAGGTTGCGTAGGCGTCGAAGGTGTACGGACGCCCGAGGAAGTCCGCGACGAGGTCAGCGGCGTCGTGGCGGCCGCCGGGCATCAGCACCTTGTCGCGATAGGCGCCCGCGACTTCGGCGTCGAAGAGATCGGCGCGATCGAACGCGGAGAACAGGTCCTTGGCGATGACCATGGACCACATGTAGGTGTAGTAGCCGGAGCTGTAGCCGTCCAGGTGCGCGAAGGCGCACTGCATGTGCGTCCCGTCAAGGTAGGGGAAGACCGAGTAGCGATCCATCAACTCGCGCAGTCGCCCCGTGAGGTCCTCGGTCTCGTGGACGTGGAGGTCGTAGGACAGCGCTGCGTAGAACATCTGGGTCCGGGCCTGGTAGCCCTTGCCGAAGTCGTCGGCGGCTCGCATCCGGTCGACGAGGTCACCCGGGATCGGCTCCCCCGCCTCGTTCTCGGCGAAGGTCGCGAGCACGGCGGGGTCCCAGGCCCATTCCTCCAGCAGCTGGCTCGGCGCCTCGACGAAGTCCCACTCGGTTGCGACACCGGAGAAGCGCACCCACCGCTGACGACCCGCCAGCACGTGGTGGATGAGATGGCCGAACTCGTGGAAGAGGGTCACCACCTCGTCATGCTCCATCAACCCTCGAGCGAAGTTGCAGACGAGCACCCCTTGGGCCAGTTGGGTCTCAGCGACGCCCCGCACGAGGTCGAACTGCGCGGCATGCTTGTACTTGCCGTCCCGTGGGTGCAGGTCGAGGTGGATCCGACCGACTCGTTCGCCCTCGAAGGCGACGTCGTAGGTGGCGACGTCCTCGTGCCAGGTGGCGGCGTCGCTCACCGGGGTCCACGTGAGTCCGAAGAGCCGGCCCGTCACGTCTAGCAGTCCCTGATGCACCTTCTCGAACGGGAAGTACTGGCGCACCGACTGGGCGTCGACCTCGAGTTGCTCCTTGCGCACCAACTCGGCGTAGTACAACGTGTCCGCACTGTCGATGTCGTCGGCGTCCGGGCGATCCTGACGGAGCCGGTCCAGCAGGACCTGCTTGTCCCGGGCCGCGCTGTCGGCGGACAGCTCGGTGATCTGCTCGATGAACGCCGTGATGGCGTCGCCGGACCCGATCATCTTGACCTCAGCGTCGTAGTCGGCCCACGTCTCGTAGCCGAGCAGGGTTGCCGTCTCCCGTCTGGCCGCCAGGATCCCTTGGAGCACAGCGTCATTCGCGGGCCATCCGACGTTGAGGCAGGCAGTCACGAGGTCCCGCCGGGCCTCCGCATCCTGCGCGAACGTCCGGAAGGGGATGGCGTCCGGGTAGTCCGACGTGACCGTCACGAGTCCGTCCTCGCCAGCCGGGTGCTCGGCCAGCCAGTCCTCCGGCAGCCCGGCCACCTGCTCGAGCCGGATCGAGATGCTGCGCACGTCCTCGCGGATGTTCTTGGAGAAGTCCTGACTCAGCAGCACCGATTGCTCACTGAGCTCGCGCAGCCGGGCCCGCGTCGGCTCATCCCGGTCGACGCCAGCGCGGCGGAAGTCGCGCAGGGTCCGCTCGAGGACCCGGGCGGCGTCACCGTCGAGGTCGCTGCCGTCGAGTCGCTCGAAGATGGCGAACAGGTCCGGGTCGAGACCCAGGTCGGTGTCGAGCTTCTGCACCGCCTGGACGATCTCCTCGGCCCGCTCCCGCACGGCTGGATCGGGGTGCACCTCAGCGAGCAGCGACCCGACCGCGGCCGCGTTGGCCATCCCGATGTGTGCGTCATTCCACAACTGCAGCACCCCGACGGCCTCCGCTGGTGGGGCCGCCTTGAGCGCCTCGACGCGGGCGCGGGCGGCGGCCAACTGCTCATCGCCGCGGGCGTCGACCCAGCCGAGCCAGTCGTCGGCGGGCAGGTCCAGAGGGATCAGTGAAGTCGTCACCACGGCACTGTATGCCGCTGGGCCGGGCCCGTGGGGCGCGGTTCCCATCCACGGGAGGGAAGGAGCACGGCATACGATCTGGGCATGTCCTCCGCGAGCACGACCCTCATCGTCGGAGCCGGCCAGGCCGGGCTGGAGCTGGCCACCGCGCTCCGAGCTCTGGATGACACCGACCCGATCACGCTGGTCGGAGACGAAGGCGTGCCGCCCTATGACCGGCCACCGTTGTCGAAGGGCTATCTCGCGGGGACCGTGCCTGCTGACCACCTCATCTTCCGACCGGAGAACTGGTTCGCCCTGCACGACATCGACCTCATCGTCGATGACCGGGTCGTGGTCATCGAGCGGGATTCGGACGGTGGCACCGCGACGACCCGGACCGGACGAAAGATCCGGTTCGGGCGCCTCGCCCTCGCAACGGGTTCGGTGAACCGGCATCTCGATCTGCCGGGCAGCGACCTCCACGGCATCCTCGACCTGCGCTCCCTCGCCGATGCCGATCGGTTGGCAGCGGCCCTGACCCACGCAGCAGCGGTGGGCGGCCGGCTCGCCGTCATCGGTGGCGGCTTCATCGGCCTGGAGGTCGCGGCCGCGGCCCGGGCCCGCGGCCTGGCTGTGACGGTGATCGAGACGACGGGGCGGCTGCTCGGCCGGGTCGTCTCGCCGGCCCTGTCGGACTTCTACCTGGCGGCGCACCGACGGCGGGGCACCGACGTGCTGCTCGGCGCCACCGCCCGCCGACTCATCGGGGTGGAGGGTCACGTGACCGGCATCGAACTCGCTGACGGTCAGGTCATCGACGCGGACATCGTCCTCGTCGCGGTCGGCGCGACCGCCCGGACCGAGCTCGCGGAGCAACTCGGCCTCGAGGTCGACGGCGGCATCGTCGTCGACGAGCACGCCCACGCCTCGGACGGGGTCACCGTGGCCGTCGGGGACTGCACCAGCCTGCCGAACCCCTACACGCGGGGCACGCCCGGGCGACTGCGCCTGGAGAGTGCCCAGCACGCGTCCGACCACGCGCGCACCGCAGCCGCGACCCTGGTCGGTCACCCAGCGGCCTACAGCGACGTGCCGTGGTTCTGGTCGGACCAGGGGGACCTGCGCCTCCAGATCAGCGGGCTCTACTCCGAGGTGGACCGCACGGTCGTGCGGGGCGACCCGGAGACCGAGAGCTTCACCCTGCTGCACTATCGCGCGGGTCTGCTCGTCGCTGCCGAGTGCGTCGGCACCCGCCAGGACCACATCGCAGTCAAACGCGGCCTGGAGAAGGGGCTGACGATCGATCCGGACGCAGCCGCGGACCCAACGATTCCGCTCAAGCGACTCCTGAAGCCCGCCCCGCCGGAAGGATCATCAATTTCCACCGGGTGAACGGTGACCCACTGGGCTAGCGTGTGGGCACACCCCGGCGAAGGGAAGTCACATGCACTCAATGGCGAGTCTGCCGACTGCGGATACCCTCATCAGCGCTCAAGCCGTTGATTACCTGATCATCGCGTTGTATTTCGGCTTCGTCCTCGGCATCGGCATCATGGCCAAACGCGCGGTCTCCGACTCACTCGACTTCTTCCTCTCCGGGCGATCCCTGCCCGCCTGGGTCACGGGCCTGGCCTTCATCTCGGCCAACCTCGGCGCGGTCGAGATCATGGGAATGTCAGCCAACGGGGCCCAGTTCGGCATCTCCACCGTCCACTACTTCTGGATCGGCGCCATCCCGGCGATGCTCTTCCTCGGCGTCGTGATGATGCCCTTCTACTACGGGTCCAAGGTCCGTTCCGTCCCGGAGTTCATGTTCCGTCGGTTCGGCACCGGCGCCCACCTCGTCAACGCCTTGAGCTTCGCCGTCGCCCAGCTGCTCATCGCCGGCGTCAACCTCTACCTGCTCGGCGCGATCGTCCACGCCCTGCTCGGCTGGCCACTCTGGGTGGCCCTGCTGCTCGCCGCCGCGATCGTGCTGTCCTACATCACCCTCGGCGGGCTCTCGGCCGCGATCTACAACGAGGTCCTGCAGTTCTTCGTCATCGTCGCGGCCCTGCTGCCGCTGACCCTGATCGGCCTGCACAAGGTCGGCGGCTACTCCGGGCTCAAGGACAAGA
>JBDTAU010000546.1:0-3533 GCA_039924465.1 Dermatophilaceae bacterium | reverse complement strand
CGCCCCTCGACATAGATCCGTGAGCCGCTCGCCACGCGGGCCCGGGCGTCACGGACGGCCACCGAGCCACTCGCGGTGCGCGACTCGGCCCGGCGGGCGGCCGCCACTGCTGCGTTGGCGGCGGCTCGTGGCGGGGTGAGAATGACCGGTTTGCCGTCGATGAGGTAGCCGGGGCCGAGGGGGAAGGCGCGAGTCCGCCCGCGCCCGTCCTCGAGGTGCACGACGTGCATGCCGCCAGCCTTCTCCACCCGGACCACCGCTCCGACCCAGCCGGTCTCGACCTGTTCGACGACGAGGTCGGGCTCGGCCGCCACCTCGACGGCGCGGCCGCGCTTGGGCGCGCGCCAGTCACCGGAGAGGACGTCGGAGCTGTAGCGATCAGAGGCGGACACAGACAGATACCGTAGGCCGCTCGGCCGGGTTCGCGGCGCCCGCCACGCCGGGACGCGGGCTGGGGCTGGGTGCGGGCTGAGCGGCATACGGACGCGGGAAATGGCTGACAGGGTGCCGACGACGTAGACTTGGCACTCGGGAACCGTGAGTGCCAACATCGGATGAGGGAGGTGGACCCATGAGCGAGGATCGCCGGCTGCTGGTCCTCCGGGCCATCGTCCAGGACTATGTGCAGACCTCCGAACCCGTCGGATCCAAGGCGCTCGTCGACCGCCACCCGCTCGGGGTGTCGGCCGCGACGGTGCGCAACGACATGGCCATCCTCGAGGAGGAGGGCCTGATCCACGCCCCGCACACGTCCGCCGGGCGCGTTCCGACCGACGCCGGCTACCGGGTCTTCGTCGACCGGTTGAGCGCGGTCAAGCCCCTGAGCGGCGGGGAGCGCCGGGCCATCAGCCAGTTCCTCGAGGGTGCCGTCGACCTCGATGACGTCGTCGATCGCACCGTGCGACTGCTCGCGTCGCTGACCCGCAAGGTCGCGGTCGTGCAGTATCCGTCACTGACCCGCAGCACCGTGCGACACATCGAGTTGGTTCCCCTGGGTGGCAGCCACGTCATGGTCGTGCTCATCGTCAACACCGGACGGGTCGAGCAACGAGTCATCGATGTCGGTCGTGACCTGCTGACGCCCAACGGCGAGCAGCTGGTCATGGCGATGCGTGAACAACTCAACGACGTGGCGGCAGGCGTGCCGTTCGCGGCTGCCGCGGCCGAGTTGCGGCGCCTGACGGAGGCCAGCGACGAGGTGGACCGGGCCCCGATGGCAGCCATCGTGACCGCCCTCGAGGACGCCCTCGTCGAGCAGCGCGAGGAGCGTGTCGTGCTCGCCGGCCAGGCCAACCTGGCGCGCGCCGGCGCCGACTTCCCGCGCTCGATCGGCCCGATCCTCGAGGCACTGGAGGAGCACGTCGTCCTGCTGCGTCTGCTGGGACAACTCGGTGACGACCCGGAGTTGGTCCACGTCCGGATCGGTCGTGAGAATCCCGTCTCGGGCCTGCAGTCCACCTCGCTCGTCTCCATGGGCTACGGATCCGGGACGGAGCGGATCGCCAGCCTCGGGGTGCTGGGGCCGACCCGGATGGACTACCCCACGACGATGGCGTCAGTGCGGGCCGTCGCGCGCTACGTCACCGAGATCCTCGACGACAACCGCCCGTCGTAGGCTCACCGACGACCCCACGACGAGGGTGACCTTCTACTGAACCTTGAACGCCGATCACTGACAGGACTACTTGCTTGAACGACTACTACGCCGTCCTTGGTGTCGCACACGACGCCAGCGCGGAAGAGATCAAGAAGGCTTATCGTCGCCTTGCCCGCAAACTGCACCCGGACGTCAACGGGGGCCCGGAGGCCGAGGAGGAGTTCAAGCGCCTCTCGCAGGCCTACGACGTCCTGTCCGACCCGCAGAAGCGGCGCTCGTTCGACCTCGGCGCCGATCCCTACGCGACGGGCGGAGGTGCCAGCTTCGGTGACGGGCAGGGCTTCTCGTTCAGCGACGTCATGGACGCCTTCTTCGGAGGGGGCGCGACGGCGGGCCAGCGCGGTCCGCGCTCCCGGGTGCAGCGCGGACAGGACGCGTTGGTGCGCTTGGACCTCGACCTCGGCAAGGCGGTCTTCGGATCCGAGGAGGAGCTCAGCCTCGACACCGCCATCGGATGCGCGACCTGCGGCGGGGACGGGGCCCAGCCGGGCACCGGCCGTCAGACGTGCGGGATCTGCCGGGGCAGTGGTGAGGTGCAGCAGGTGCAGCGCAGCTTCCTCGGCCAGGTGATGACGTCCCGGCCCTGCGTGGCCTGCCAGGGCTACGGCTCGGTGCTGACCGATCCGTGCCACGACTGCTCGGGCGACGGCCGGGTCCGCACCCGACGCAGCATCAAGCTCAAGGTGCCGGCCGGCGTCGACACCGGCACCCGGATCCAGTTGAGCGGCGAGGGAGAGGTCGGGCCCGGGAACGGTCCGGCCGGTGACCTCTACGTCGAGGTCCGGGTGGCCAACCACGAGACGTTCACCCGGCGCGGCGATGACCTGCACTGCTCGGTTGAGGTGCCGATGGCGGCGGCTGCCCTCGGGACCAGCTTCAAGCTGAGCACCTTCGACGGCAAGCAGGACCTCGACATCCGGGCCGGCACCCAGAGCGGCGACGTCATGACGCTGCGCGGTCTCGGGGTGACGCACCTGCGACACGGCGGACGCGGCGACCTGCACATCCACGCGACGGTCCAGACCCCGACGCACCTCAACGAGGAGCAGGAGGAGTTGCTGCGCCAGTTCGCCGCGCTGCGCGGGGAGGAGCGCCCGGAGGGTCGACTCACCCCCAACAAGGGCCTCTTCGGCAAGCTCCGGGACGCGTTCAAGGGCGACTGACCTTCGAAAGGGAGCACCGGTGACCCACCAGCTCTTCCTCATCGACCCGACGGAACTGTCTGCGGTGACCGTCGGGTCGCTGCTCGTCCTCGATGGCGACGAGGGCCGTCATGCCGCGACCGTGGTGCGGATCGCACCGGGGGAGCGGTACTTCGTCGCCGACGGTCAGGGCCGGCGGGTGCTCGCCGAGGCCGTGACGGTCGAGCGGACCTCGGTCACCGGGATCGTCGTGGCGCTCGAGGACGAGCCGTCGCCGTCGCCGCGGTTCGTCCTGGTGCAGGCCCTGGCCAAGGGCGACCGGGACGAGCAGGCTATCGAGGCCGCCACCGAGCTCGGGGTCGACGAGGTGGTTCCCTGGCAGGCCGAGCGTTCGATCGTCGTGTGGCGGGGGGAGCGGGCCGCGAAGTCGCTCGCGAAGTGGACGGCCGTCGTCGCCCGCGCCACCAAGCAGTCGAGGCGATCCCGTATGCCGCTCACTTCCTCACCAGCCACCCTCGCTTCCCTGGTGGGCCGGGTCAGGCGCAGCGCGCTGACCCTGGTCCTGCACGAGGACGCGGTCGATCCGCTCGCCGCGGTGATGCTGCCCGAGTCGGGTGATGTCCTGGTCGTAGTCGGACCTGAGGGTGGAATCTCCCCACACGAGCTCGAGGCCCTCGTGCAGGCGGGGGCCCGGCCGGTCCGATTGGGTGCGACGATCCTGCGGGCCTCGTCGG
>JBDTAU010000545.1:0-6205 GCA_039924465.1 Dermatophilaceae bacterium | reverse complement strand
GCCACGCCCAGCGGGCGGCCCTGCGGGCATCCCCGCCGTGGTCGAGGGCGTCGCAGATCAGTGGCACGTCGACCCGCTGCAGCTCGAGAGTGCCGCTGAGCCAGGCTCCGCGCACGAGAGCAGCCGCGCGCGAGGCGGGGTGAGCGGCATACCCGTGGGCGGCTCAACTCGCGCTGCGAGCGCGCTTCAGTCGTTCAGCGTTTTCCCAGACTGTGACGTGTATCACCGCTAAAGTGTGTGGCTCGTGCTGAGTGTCAAAGGAGACCCCATGCCGAAGAGCCCCCGCCGATGGCTCGCAGTCGCCACCTCTTTCGCGATTGCGGTCTCCCTCGGAAGCGTTGCGCAGGCCGCACCGGGCGGAACCTCGGGTCCCCCAGATGACAACCGCCTGTCGATCAAGGTCCTGTCGGGGCAGCCCGACCAGGTGACCGGTGGCGACGCCCTCGTCGGGGTCTCCGTGCCCCGGAACGTGGCCGTCGACCAAGTCCGAGTCACCCGCAACGGCGACGACGTCACGGCCGCCTTCACCGTGACCGACGACGGCGACCTCGTCGGGCTGCTCGGCGACCTGCGGGAAGGCCGCAACTCCCTACGCGCGGCGGTGGGCAACAACGGGCGCGGCGGTGGGTCCGGTCGTCACGTGGACCTGACGGTGACCAACCATCCGACCACCGGGCCGATCTTCTCCGGGCCCCAGCAGCAAGCCTTTGTCTGCACGACGGCCCGCGCCCGCTTCGACGGTCGCTCGCTGCTCGGCCAGCCGATCGTCGACAACCAGAAACAGGTCGGGATCCGCGTTGCGGCGGAAGATGCCGAGGGTGCCTACCCGAGCGATGGCCGGGGTTATCCCACCGAAGAGGCCGAGATCGTCGGCTGGAGCCAGGACTGCTCGGCGCAGACCCGCTTCGGTTACGTCTACCTCTCCACTGCGGACGGACAGTTCCATTGGCTCGATGACCCCGCGAACGCACCGAGTGACACGGCGAGGACGACGACCATGGACGGGGACCAGGTCCCCTTCATCGTCCGGTGGGAGCGCGGGACGCTCAACCGGTTCATCTACAGCGTCGCCATGCTCGCGCCGGTCGGCGAGGTCGACCCGCGGAAGCCCGATGACTCACTGTGGAACCGCCGCCTCGTGTTCAGCTTCCAGGGTGGTGTCGCGATCGGCCACACCCAGGGAACGACGAGCACCGGGGCGATGCTCCCGGCCGAGCTGCTCGGCCTCGGATACGGCGTGATGTGGTCGAGCGGGACGCGGACCAGCACCCACTACAACCTGCAGGTCGGGGGCGAGACCGCCCTGATGCTCAAGGAACACACGGTGGAGTCGCACGGCCTGCCCGACTACACGGTGTCGGTGGGCGGTTCGGGCGGCGGGATCCAGCAGTACATCTATGCGCAGAACCACCCCGGCCTGATCGATGCCGCCATCGCGCAGTACTCCTACCCCGACATGGTCACTCAGGTCATCCACGTCGGTGACTGCGAGTTGTTGGAACACTACTTCGACGTCACGGACCGGGCCAACGACAAGTGGAAGGACCCCGAGGTCCGGCAGACGATCATCGGCCTGAACGGGACCGCATCCCCAAAGAACCTCTCCAAGGGTGACCTCAACCAGTGGAACGGGCTCTACGGTGCCTACGCTGCGCTCGGTTACCAGGTGATGGATCGGGCCCCGGGCTCGCCGGCGCCGGCCATGATGGAGTGCAAGCCGGGCTGGTTCGGCCTGACCCCCTTGGCATTGAACCCCACCTTCACCGATGTCGACGACCTCGACCAACTCGCGCAGGGCACTGCGGGTGTCGAGTGGACCCACTGGGCCGACCTGAAGAATATCTACGGCGTGGACCAGGACGGCCTGGCCCGGGTGCCCTGGGACAACGCCGGCGTCCAGTACGGCCTTGGCGCCCTGCGCGATGGGGTGATCACTCCGGCAGAGTTCCTCGACCTCAACGCACAGGTCGGTGGCTGGAAGGGCACGAAGGACATGGTCAAGGAGGGCTACCCCTTCGAGGGTGGATTCAGCCCGCAGGAGTTTGACCCGTGGAGCTCCCGGAACATGCAGCTCAGCCCGGATGCGGGAGCGACTCCGGCACCACGGACCATCGGTGACCTCGAGGCGATCCGGGGGGTCTACCGCACGGGCATGCAGTTCCAGGGCAACATCGACATCCCGGTCATCGACTGGCGGCACTACCTGGAGGACGAGCTGAACATGCACAACACCCAGCAGTCCTTCGCCACGCGCCAGCGGATGCTCAACGTCGACTCGGATGTGTCCAATCAGGTCATCTGGTTCACCGACGCACGACCGGCGGAGCAGCACGACCAGACCCCGATGGCCTTCGCGGTGATGGATGAGTGGATGCGCAACATCGCGGCGCACCCGCAGCGTGGAGTCGCCGGCAACAAGCCGAGCCAGGCCGTCGACTCCTGCTTCGCGACGGACGGGTCCCTGATCGCGTCCGGCAACGACGTCTGGGGCGGCGTCCTCGACGCAGGTCCACAAGGGGCCTGCACCGAGAAGTTCCCGATCTACTCGTCGTCGCGGCGGGTCGCCGGCGGCCCCTACGAGGGCGGGGTGTGGAAGTGCGCGCTCCAACCGGTGCAGGCGGCGATCGCCAAGGGTGCCTACGGGTCCTGGTCTCCGTCCGCCCAGGACCGAGCCCGGCTCCAGTCGATCTTCCCGACCGGCGTGTGCGACTTCACCAAGCCCGATGCGGGAAAGCCCCGCGGACCGGGGCCTCGCTGACCGTGTGAGGGGTTAATTCGCTGGGTGGGAGCGGTCCGGCATACCCCCCTTGGGTATGCTCTCTGACCACGTGGCCCCGTCGACGAGGAACCCATGACCACCTCTCCCCAATCGACCGACTCTGGTCTGGCACACGTCCCGGTGGCGCTGTTCTCTGCGGTCATGGGGATCAGCGGGCTCTCGCTCGCCTGGCGACGCGCCGCACAGGTGTGGGGGGTCCCCGAGCTCGTCGGCCAGGCCCTGTTCGTGGTCGCCGGGGTGGTGTTCGTCGTGCTGGCGGCGACGTATGCCCTGAAATGGATCCGCTACCCCGAGGCGGTGCAGGCGGAGTGGCGCCACCCGGTGCAGATGTCCTTCGTTCCGACCGTGACGATCTCCTTGCTGCTGCTGGCCACGGCCGGCCAGGACCTCATCAGGCCGTTCGCGATCGGGTTGTGGTGGATCGGTGCGCTCGGCCACCTCGCCCTCACCGTCGCGGTGCTCTCGGCCTGGTTCGGTCGTGCCGACATCACCCTCGGACAGGTCACCCCGGCCTGGCTCATCCCGATCGTGGGAAACGTCGTCACACCGCTCGCCGTGCCGGGAATCGGCTCGATCGACCTCGCCTGGTTCGCGTTCTCGGTGGGCCTCATCTTTTGGCTGGCCCTGCTCCCCCTGCTCCTGCAGCGGGTCCTGCTGAACGAGGCTCCGATCCCGGACAAGCTCCTGCCCACGCTCGCGATCTTCATGGCCCCACCCGCGGTGACGATGCTCTCGTGGCAGTCACTGACCGGGTCGCTGGACGACCCCGCTGGCCGAATTCTGCATTCCGCTGCGGTGATGTTTGCCCTGCTCCTGCTCGCCCAGGTCACACGGTTGCGGACGGTCCCCTTCGCGGTGCCGTACTGGGCCTACTCCTTCCCCCTGGCCGCGCTCACCGCCGCATCCATCGCGATGGCGGCAGCCCTGAACAGCAGCGCCTACGACGTGCTCGCCATCGCTCTCCTGGCCCTGACAACCCTGCTCGTGGCGGTGGTCGGCTTCCTCAGCCTGCGCGCCGTGGCTCGTGGCACCCTCTTCGTCCCGGACTGAACCTGCACCGAGACTGGCGTAGGCGCATCGATGCTCTGGCCAGCGGGCCCGCGGCCGGCCAGTCCTGCGATTCGTGCGGCGCGAAGGCGGTCGGCAGGACGAGTCCGACCACACCCTGTTGGTGGAGAGAACAGTCACTACTTGCCCCTGTCGGCGGTGCCCCGCTGTCTGGGCCCCGGGGCCCACGTCAGACGGTGAGGGCCGGGTCGCTCTCGGCCACGTGGGTCGCGGCGGCGCACAGCGAGTCCACGAAGGCCCCCACGGTCGGATTGAGGGCCTGGGAGCGCAGTATGACGTGGACGTAGCGTCGGGCGGTCACATCACGCACCTGGGTGCTCCAGATCCCCTCGCCTGCTGAGTGACTGAGGGCGGGGACCAGCGCGATGCCGAGGCCCCGGCGGACGAACTCGTGGATCACGGCGTAGTCATTGCTTCGAAACGAGACGTGGGGTTCGAAACCGGCCTCGCCGCAGATCCGGTGCAGACACTCATTGCCCGCACTTCCCACGCGGGTCGTGACCCACGTCTGGTGCTGCAGATCGCTCAAGTCGATCGGGCCCGCCCCCGCCAGAACGTCCGACACGGGAAGCAGCAGCAGCAGCTCCTCGGTGAGCAGCGGCCGAGACGTGAGACCGTGCGGCAGGTTTCGGGGAACGCGGTCGTACCGGTAGGCCAACGCCAGGTCGCTCCGCCCGTCTGCCACCTGGTCTGCCAAGGTGTCTGCCTCCGCCTCGTCCAACTCGATGTGGACGTTGCCGTGATGCTCCTGGTAGTCACTGATCGCTGTTGGCAGGAGTCGTTGACTCGCGGTGGGGAAGCTGCCCACCCGCAGGACCCCGAACTTTCCCTCGGCGATGCCGGCGATCTCGTCGTCGAGGGCCTCCAGAGCCAGCAACGAGTCCCGGGCGCGGTCCGCGATCATGATCGCCGTCGGCGTCGCGCAGATGCTGCGCGGCGATCGATCAAAGAGCGGCATCCGCACCTGGCGCTCCAACAGGGCCATCTGCTGCGAGACCGCCGACGCGGTGTAGCCGAGTTCACGGGCTGCGTCGGCAAACGACCCAGTCCGGACGACCGTCATCAGCGTGCGCAGATGAAGCGGGTTGAGCATGCCGCCCAGCGTATCCGTGCGCGCCATGCCCAACCCGCTTCCGTCACTTGTTCCGGCGCGCTCCGCCCGTTTCAGCGGCAGAGGCATCGAGCCCGTTCGCGACCATGATCTCGCCAAGCTTCCCGCGCTCCGCAGCATCTTGAGGTCAGCATTGATGGCCTTGAGCAACCCCGGGTTGGACTGCGGCACGGGCAAGCCGGACTACGCAGGCTACTACGACGCGGCCACCGGAGGGTCAGACGTGGGCGACGGCTTAACCATCACCTCCGGCACTCCTCACAACTCAACCGTCTGGCCCAGGCCGAGCTCCCGCGCTCGAGCCACGAGAAGAGTCGCGGCGGCGGCATCCTGCACACCAACACCGACGCTGTTGTAGTAGACGATCCCGGTCCTCGTGCGACGGACCGGATGCCTTCCCAGCATCACCTCCCCGAGCTCGAGGACGTCGTCGAGATCGAGGGCGCCTTCGGCGATGGCCTGCACGATCGGCCCGGCATGTTCGGACGCGACGTCGCGGTGGTCCACCACGACGGACTCGGCGGCGACCACGGTCTCCCGAGGAACTTCGCACCGCTCGGCAGCGTAGGAACCGACACTGATGACGGTGGCGCCCGGTTCCAGGTCGGAGTGGTCAAAGACCGGGGTCCGGGACGACGTCACGGTGACGACGACCTGGGCGCCGCTGATCGCCTCCGCCGCAGTCTGCGTCGCCCGCACGTCAAGGTCGAGTTCTTCGCGCAGTCGGGTGGCGAGGTGGGCGGCGCCCTCCCGGTCCCGGCCGAAGACGCGGACCTCACGCAGGGGAAGGACGTGCCGCATCAGCCGGATGTGCGCCTCGGCCTGCACCCCGCAGCCGATGACCGCCAGGACCGAGGAACCGGGCTGAGCGAGGTTTTCGGCAGCGACCGCACTCGCGGCGGACGTCCTGATGGTGGTCACCGAGGTTCCGTCCACGAGCGCCGCAGGACTCCCGGTCTCTGGGTCCAGCACCACGATCACCGCTGAGATGCTAGGCAGTCCGCGCGAGACGTTGCCCGGCATCACTGAGCCGAACTTGCACACAGCCCCGCTGTCCGCGTCGACCCGCGCTGCGTAGCAGAACGTGCTCGAGTTGTCCGGGCCCTCCATGAGGATCCGGGCTGGTTGTTGAGCGTGCCCCAGCCCGAGCGCCCGGAAGGCCTGCCGTTGCGACTCGAGCGCCGTGGGTTCGTCCAGGACGAGGTGGACGTCTTGTGCTGACAGGGTGAGCAGGCGGGTCAGGGACG
>JBDTAU010000544.1:0-2927 GCA_039924465.1 Dermatophilaceae bacterium | reverse complement strand
TGTCCGATGTGGCGACCGGTCAGCCGCTCGCCACTGATCACGTCCTCGGGATCGGCGGCGCCTCGACGACCTTGGCCTCGTGGACGATCAGGCGCCCGGTCGGTCGGGCCCTCGACCTCGGGACCGGGTGCGGTGTCCAGACTCTGCATCTGGCCACGCACGCCGAGTCGATCGTCGCCACGGACATCTCCGATCGGGCCCTCGCCTATGCCCGCTTCAATGCTGCGCTCGCTCAGCTCCCGCTCGACCTCCGGATCGGCGACTTGCTCGAACCCGTTGCAGGAGAGCGCTTCTCACTCATCGTGAGCAACCCGCCCTACGTCATCACACCGCGCGATGAGGGCGTCCCCCTCTATGAGTACCGCGACGGCGGTCGGGCCGGTGACGCCCTCGTGCGCTCCCTCGTGAGTGAGGTCGGCGGGCTGCTCGAGCCCGGCGGGGTGGCGCAGTTCCTCGGCAACTGGGAGATTCCGACAGGCAGCACGTGGCGTGACGTCTGGGCCGAGTGGCTGGCAGAGAGCCGGGAGCGCGGCGTCGGACTCGATGCCTGGGTCGTGCAGCGTGACACTCAGGACCCGGCCGAGTACGCGGAGTTGTGGGCCCGCGACGGTGGCTCCCTGCCCGGTAGCCCCGAGCACCAGCGGATGTATGCCGCGTGGCTGCGCGACTTCGCCAGTCGCGGTGTGGAGTCGATCGGCTTCGGGATCGTCACCCTCCAGCGCCCGCGCGATGAGCGACCGACCTGGTGCTCGCTCGACGAAGCATCCGGGCCGGTCGCGGCCCCGATGGGGCCGACGATCGACGCCAGCCTGGCCGCCCGGACCTGGCTGGCCGAGCACGACGAGGACGACGTGCTCGACATCGCCTGGTCCTGCGCGCCCGACGTCACCGAGGAGCGCCACAGCAGGCCCGGTGCTGAGGACCCAACGGTCATCCTGATCCGTCAGGGTGGTGGTCTGCGTCGGGTCGTCCGCGCCGGCACCCTGCTCGCGGCTTATCTCGGCGTGGCCGACGGCGAGTTGACCGCCCGGGTGGCCCTCGAGGCCATCGCGTCCGTCCTGGAACTCGACCCGGCCCAGGTGCGCGCCGAGTTGCTCCCACAGATCCGCGACCTCGTCGCCGACGGACTGCTCACCTGACCTGACCCACGTTCATTCGGGGGCCCTGGTCCGATTGTGGTGGTCGGGTCGGTGGTTGACCTCGCATTCGGGGGCCTTGGTCCGATTGTGGTGGTCGGGTCGGTGGTTGGCCTCGTGTTTGGGGGGCCTGGTCCGATTGTGGCGGTGGGGGCAGGGGATGGGGCTGGCGTCGGGACGCGAGCTCAGCGGCATACGGCCTCGTGGTCGGCCATTTGTGCAATGAGTGAGCGCTCACTCATAATGGCGGGATGACCACTCCAGCACGGCGCGCGAGCCCCCTCGCGCCCGACGAACGACGGGATGCGCTCGTCGAAGTCTTCCTGCGGCTCGCCCGGCGAGAGGGTCGTGTCCCGACGACCCGGGAGATCGCGACGGAGGCCGGGGTGGCCGAGGGCACCATCTTCCGGGTGTTCGCGACCAAGGAAGCCCTGGAGGACGACGCGATCCAGGTCGCGTTCTGCCCGGCGCCCATTGCCCGCGAACTCGCTGCGATCGACCGCACCCAGTCGATGCGCGACTGCCTCATCGACTTCACTGCGGTCATCCAGCGCCGCTTCTCCGACGTCTTCGGGCTGATGGCCGCCCTCGGACTGACCCAGCCACCGAACCGCGAGGGGCACAGTCACTGCTTCGCCTCGGGGCGGCACCAGCGCTGTGTCGTCGTGGGGAACACGGCAACGGGGGACACGGGGGAGGCGGGCGCGCCCGTGCAGGACTACCTCCACGACATGATGGTCGCGGTTCTAGAAACGCACCGCGACGAGCTGGTCGTGCCCCCCGACGGGGTGATCCACCGGATCCGGTTGCTGACCTTCTCCGGTAGTCACCCCGGCATCGCCGACGGCCGACTGCTGAGCCCCGAGGAGATCGTCGACACGATCCTCGACGGGGTCCGCACCAGGCCCTGCCCCCACCACGAATACGCCGCCCACGTCGTCGCCCACGCGGATGCCCACGCGCGCACCTCGTCGACGGCTACCGCCGCGGTCGAGGAGTCCCACCGCCTGTCGAACCGAAAGGGCAGTTGATGCTCATCCAAATTCTGCGCACTCATCTGCGCCCCTACAAGCGTGAGCTGTCGCTCATCGTGCTGCTGCAACTCATCAGCACCATCGCCGCGCTCTACCTGCCCAGCCTCAACGGCGAGATCATCGACAAGGGCGTCGCCGTCGGAAACACCGGCTTCATCATGAGCACCGGCGCGGTCATGCTCGGCGTCAGCGTCGTGCAGATCCTCGCGTCCATCGGTGCCACCTACCTCGCGGCGCGCACGGCCATGGCTTTCGGACGTGACGTCCGGTCCGCGCTCTTTCACACGGTCGGCGACTTCTCCTCCCAGGAGGTCACCAAGTTCGGCCCGCCGACGTTGATCTCACGCAACACCAACGACGTCACCCAGGTCCAGATGGTCACCTTCATGGGCCTGACCCTGCTCGTGATGACGCCGATCATGATGGTCGGTGGCGTCATCATGGCGCTGCGGGAGGACGTGGGCCTGTCGTGGCTCATCGTCGTGGCCGTGCCGTTGCTCGGTGTCTCCGTCGGCTACATCATCAGCAAGATGGTGCCGCAGTTCACCATCATGCAGGTCTCGCTCGACAGCGTGAACCGGATCCTGCGCGAGCAGATCACCGGCATCCGCGTGGTGCGCGCCTTCGTCCGGGAGGACCACGAGGAGAAGCGCTTCGCGGGCGCCAACAGCGACCTGACCGCCGCTGCCCTCAACGTCGGCCGGCTGATGGCCTTCATCTTCCCGATCGTGATGCTCATCTTCAACATGTCCTCGGT
>JBDTAU010000543.1:0-12718 GCA_039924465.1 Dermatophilaceae bacterium | reverse complement strand
GACCCGGTCACGGCATACCACTGGATGGTCAACGTCGACGACACGGGTGACCCCGGCACCGCACAGGCACCCCTGCTCGACCGGTGCCTTCCGCAGCGGGCCCCCGGCGGGAGTCCGGACCCCGACTACGCAGACACCTGCCCGTGGCCCTCGGTCCGCACGACGTCCGGCCACTCCGAGATCGTCGCGCAGGGCACCGAGGCCGACCTCTCCCGGACCGTGCCCCTCACCGGCCTGGCGCCGGGCAAATACCTCATCTCCGTGCTCGCTGACGGCTTCAAGATCGACGGGGCGCACTTCGTGGTCACGTCCGCGGTGACCACGCCGGTCACAGTCCGGATGAACCCGACCCCACTGCCGCTGGCCACGATCCGGATTCAGGTCTTCGGCGACAACGCCCCGGTCGACGGGACCTATGAGGTCGGCGCCGAGCAGGGGCTCATCGGCTTCACGGCCAACCTCACGGACGTCGTGGGGCTCGTCAGCACGGACTACTTCGGCAACGCGCTGTGCACCGTCTACCAGCACGCAAACGCCAACGGCACCGGATCGATCATCTTCGGCGACGACGGCAAGCCAGTCGTCGACTCCACCCGGTCGACCGGTCGGTGCACGAGCGACGTGACCGGGGAAATCGTCATCCCCAACCTCGGACCGAACCGGTATGCCGCGACCGTGAGCCCGCCGGCGCCCGCAGCCGGCCAGACCTACCAGTGGGTCCAGACCACGACCCTCGAGGGCGGCCACGACCACGACATCTGGATCCAGGAGGGCGACACCGGCTACGACTCGGAGCTGACCAAGGGCGCCGAGAAGGTCCCCGCCGTCCAGTTCGGCTTCGTGCGCACCCAGGCCGTCACCGTTCCCGCGATCAACCCCCCCACGGGAGAGGTCAAGGGCGTCGTCATCGCCGGACTGCCCTACATCGGTGGCCAGAACGGTCAGGTCGTGCCCGAGACCGGCTTTGCCGGCGCCAAGTCGGACGGACCGATCCCGCGCCCGTGGGTCGCCCTGTCGGACCTCTCCCGTGGGGACGCCGCGGTCTACGTCGGGCGCGGCGCCGCCAACGGCTCCTTCGACATCAAGAACGTACCCGACGGCACGTACCAGCTGACCGCATGGGACGACGACCAGGACTACATCCTGTGGAGCTTCAACGTACAGGTCACCGCAGGAGCGGTCGTCGACCTCGGCAACCTGATGATCGTCGGCTGGTTCACGCACATCACCGGCACCGTCTTCATCGACACCAACGGCAACGGTCGGCGCGACGCAGGCGAGATGCCGGTGCCCCGCTTCACCCTGACGGTGCGGGAGCGAGACAACTCGCTCATGGACCAGTACTCCAACCTCGTGACCACCAACGACGCCGGCGTCTACGACATCAAGGAGACCTACCCACTCGGCAAGTGGCTCGTCCTCGAGGCCTTCAACACCCGCTACCGCACGACCGGGGTGACCTACCAGGCCCCCAACGAGACGACAGCGACGACCATGCTCGGTGGCCTCGTCGACCTCGACTTCCTGCCGATCATCGGCCTGCGCGGCCGGATCGACTGGGGCGTCGAACCCTACGCGGCCGGCGAGAACGGCGGCATCGCCGCCACGGTGTCCTACGACACGACCCGCAACGAGTTCGACCCGGCGTACGCCGTGAGCGAGGACTACCAGCCCGGCATACCGGACGTGCCCGTCCACCTCCATGTCACCCTGCCGTGCACGGCCACGACGACCGCGGCCAAGGCCAACGAGTGCAAGAACGGCCACGCCATCGTGCCGCTCAGCGTCCCCGACCCGGCGGATCCGACCGGGGCCACGATGGTGGCCAACCCGGACCCGCAGCGCGGTGCCTTCGTCAAGGGGCCCGAGGTCAACTCGGCCTACACCTCGGAGCAGTGGGCCGCCCCCCGCGGCTGCACCGCCCGGCAGTACAACGGCCAGCCGCTCACCGACCAGCTCGCCCTTCCCGAGTCCGGCTCGGCCGCCAACCGGCTCTGCGTCGAGTCCCCGATGATGGGCGTGCAGGCCGGCCCGTCGGACGCCACCCCCGGCGCCGCCGGTCAGACCGTCAACGGCAACTATGGCTTCGCCACCTCGACGATCAACCTGTGGCCCTCGACCGACACAGTCCACAACCCGGACGGGCTCGCTCTCTATGCGCCGCTCGGGCAGGACCCCGCCGGCACCCAGATCGAGCAGGACCTGCGTGCGCAGGACTACATCGTCAGCGTCGACGTCCCCACCGACAGCGTCGACGGCAAGCCGATGTATCAGGTGACTCGCGAGGAGGACGTGAACGTCTTCGACGGGGACACCTATCTGCCGCAGGAGAACTTCCCGCCGGCCACTCCGGCCATCGCCGGGGGCGGCCCGGGCGCCCCAGCACAGACTCCCTCGCAGCCCCCCACCCAGGGCGCCGGCCTCATCTCCGCCTGTGCCGGTGCGCTGCACACGGTCACCGTCCCGGAGAGCGCCTTCCGGGACGGGGGCGGCTCCCCCTACGAGGGACAGGACCGTCCGTTGTGCGATGCCAAGCTCGTGACAGTCCGGGACGGCCAGACGGTGGCGCCCAACTTCAACCTGTTCACGGCTGTGCCGCTGCCGACTCACTTCTGGGGCCTGACGATCAACGACCTCGGGCTCAGCCTCGACAAGCGCAGCGCCAACTTCGGCGAGGCGCAAGGCCTCCCGCACGCACCGATGGGCCTCTACGACTGGTCCGGCCGGCTGGTCGACACCGTGCACACCGACTTCAACGGGTTCTACGAGGCCCTCGAGCCCTCGACGGGGACCTACAACTGCCCGGTGCCGGCAGGCCCATGCCCGAACATGTATCGCTTCGTCGGTAACGACCCGGGCCAGCCGGGCGCGCTCAACGCCGACTACAACCCGCGGTTCCGGACCATCGGCACCAACTTCCAGGGCTGGCCGGGGCTCTACACCGTCACGGACACGGCGCCCACCCAGGCGGCCAGCACCGTGCTCTCGCCCGGCGCGACGGCGGTCAACGCGACGATGTGCGACCTGGGCGCCACCTTCCCGCAGCTCCTTGCGGTGAACCGCCCCTATGTCCGGTCCAACGAGAACAACCGCACCGTCATGGTCAGCGGCTTCGGCTTCGGCGCCAGCAAGGGCACCGGGTCGGTCCGGGTGGGCGGCGCGCTCGTCACGACGACCGCCTGGACTGATGCAAGCATCTCCTTCACACTGCCGAACACGGCCGCCTTCCGTGGCGCCCTGCGAGTGCAGATCACCAACGCAGCCGGCCGCTCGAGCGCCAACGCGCTCACCGTGTGGGGCCTGGACAACGGGCTGGGCGTCGGCTCCGCCCCGACCAACCCGCGCTTGGCCGAGGTGGGACCGGGCAAGGCCTACGCGACGATCCAGGCCGCCCTCGAGGCCGCGACGCCGCAGAGCTCCCCGGCGGGACGACGCTACTGGCTCGTCGTCGTCTGGCCCGGAGCGCAGACGACCGCCAACCCACGTGGCGAGTACAACGAGAACCTCATCGTCCACCACCAGGTGGCAATCCAGGGAGTCGGCGCCGGCGGCTTCCGGCCGGACCAGACCTTCGTCCGCGGCTCGATCATCGACGGCCAGGGCTTCAACCCGGACCTCGAAAGCGGCGCCGCCTGGATCCGACTGCTGGGGACGCTGACCTACTCCGGACCTCCCGCTGTGCCGGACGGGGCGGTAGTGACCGTCCTCGACGACCTCGGCCGCAACGGCGTCGTGCCGGCTGCCTACCCGGTCGCGATCGACGGCTTCCAGATCACCGGTGGCTCCCAGGCCGACTTCCCGGCAAACGTCAACACGCTCGGTGGATACGTGTCCACGCCCTACGGTGCGACGGGTGCTCTGGTCACCCAGGGTGGGGGGGTCTACGTCCACTACAACGTCAACGGGGTGCGGATCAGCGACAACATCATCGTCGGCAACAGCGGGTCGTACGGCGGCGGCATCCGCGTCGGGACGCCCTACATCGCGGGCGGCGACAACCACAACCGCAACCTCGTCATCTCCGACAACCAGATCAGGGACAACGGCGGGACCAACCTCGCCGGTGGGATCGGACTCTTCGCCGGCGCCGACGGCTACGTCGTGACCCGGAACTCGATCTGCGGCAACTTCTCCGCGGAGTACGGCGGAGCCCTGACCGTCTACGGCTACCAGTACCACGGCGCCCAGCAGGGCGGCACGATCTCCGGCAACACGATCTGGTTCAACTCCTCCTACGACGAGGGTGGCGCGATCATGTTGGCCGGTGAGCTGCCGGCCAACCCCACCCAGCTCTCCGAGGGCACCGGACCAGCCGTCATCGACGGCAACACGATCGTGGCCAACCTGGCCAGCGACGACGGAGGAGGGATCCGCCTGCTTCAGGTGAGCGGCTCGCACATCCTCAAGAACCGGACCGAGACGATCCGGATCACCAACAACACGGTGGCCAACAACGTCTCGGCCCACGAGGGCGGCGGCATCGCCCTCGACGACGCGGCCTTCGTCGACATCGTCAACAACACCGTCGTCAAGAACCTCACGACGGCGACCGCCATCACCAGTGACGGCCAACCGTCTGCCGCAGGACTGTCCACCGGCGAGAACAGCGAGCCCCTCCAGGCCCGGCTGCGCGGCTTCGGGGGCGCCCAGGCCCTCTGGGGGACGACGTTCAGCAAGCCGACCCTCCTGAACGACGTGTTCTGGGACAACCGGGCCGGCTCGTTCAACGGCGGCTACCTCTACGGCATCGGCGGCACGCTGCCGGACGGCACCGATGCCGGCATCCTCAACTGGGACATGGGTGTCGTCGGTGACCTCGGCACCCTGCACCCGGTGAGCTCCGTCATCCAGACGACGACGAGCACGGATGGAGGCGACGCCACGACGGTCACCGACACCCCAGGTCTCGTGGACCCGTTCGACGTCTCGGTCAGCGTCCTCGCCTCGCGCACCTACCCGGCGTTCCGCCAGGCCGCCATCATCACCGAACTGCTCCCACCGCGGCTGCTCGGCGACTACCACCTCACCGGAGCCACCTCACCCGCCTGGGGTCGCGGTCGGGCCGGCCTGCCGGTCGTGTGGGGCACCAACTTCACCCAACAGGTCGTCGCCCCCACCAGCGACATCGACGGCCAGTCGCGACCGTCCGGCACCCGTTGGGACGCCGGCTCGGACCAGGTGAAGCCATGAACGCTTCCGGGGCGCGTCTCCCCGACGAGACCCCCCCCGCGCCCCGGAAGCCTGGCTCCCGCTACCCGCCGAGATCAGCCCCAGCCCCCCACCCGTCAGACACGCAGAACGTGGAGCACTCCATGAATGAGATCCCGCAGCCGGACCGGCCGAGCCGGCGCGCACTGCTCCTCGGCGGAGCCGGCGTGGTGGGTGGGACCCTGTTGGGGTCGAGGCTGCTCTCCAGCACGCCGGCTCGCGCCACCGTCGGGGGACGGGTCCAGTCGGGCGGGCTCCCGGCAGCGGTCACCGCCGGAGGGGGCCAGACCCGCGCCGTCCACCTCGTCGGGACGGACGGATGGGCCAGTATGCCGCTGGGCTCGCCTCCCGATCTCCCCTTCTTCCCGGACTCGCTGGCCCCGAACGGGCTCGACACCTACATCTTCGGCTTCCGGGACGTGAGCGGGATGTCGGACGCCCAGGTCGCCGCGCAGCGTGGCAAGGCGCAGCTGAGCGCGCCGATGCTCGCCTTCGACGAGGAGGACGACATCACCATCACGTTGACGAACCTCGGGCTGGTCCAGCGGCCGGACCTGTTCGACGGGCACACGTTGCACTGGCACGGCTTCCGCAATGCGATCCCGCTCTTCGACGGGGTCCCAGAGCTCTCGCTCGCGGTGCCGATCGGCCGTCACCTGGCCTACTTCTACCGACCCCACGACGCTGGAACCTACATGTACCACTGCCACTTCGAGGACGTCGAGCACGTGCAGATGGGCATGACCGGGATGGTCTTCATCCGGCCGAAGCAGAACCGCGCGCCGGTCGGCCCCGACCCGCTCGGGACGAAGTACGCCTACAACGACGGCGACGGCACGACCCGCTACGACCGGGAGTTCGCCTACATGATCACCGAGCTGTGGTCGGCGGCGCACTACCGCGACGCGCACATCCAGCTGAGCGACTGGACGGACTACGACCCGAGCTTCTGGCTGCTCAACGGCCGCGGCTATCCCGACACGATCGCCCCCAACGGGGACCCTCTCGTGGCCACGGCCGGTCGACTGCAGTACCAGCCGATCTCCTCGCTCATCACCTGCAACGTGGGGGAGACGGTGCTGCTGCGCCTGTCGAACCTCGGCTACCAGAACCATTCCATGACGATCGACAACATCGACATGCAGGTCATCGCCAAGGACGCCAGTCTGCTGCGCGGCCGAGACGGCGCCTCGAACTACCAGGTGACCAACACGGTCGACGTCGGTCCCGGCGAGAGCCGCGACCTGCTCGTGCGGCCGGATCGAGTCGGCGAGTTCCTCTTCTATGACAGGCACTACTCCTATCTGGGCAACGGTGGTGGCCCGGGCTGGGGGGGAATGATGACTGTCCTTCGCGTCGGCGCTCCGGGCACGTACGGGCCCCAAACGCTCCCCAACACCTGATCCCCCGGAGGCCCACGATGAGACTTGACACTGCCCGCCGCGCTCGCGTCCTCGGCGCCGTCGCGGCCGCGACACTGGCCCTCGTGGCCGGTGGACTGGCGACCCACGAGGGCGCCGCGGCCGCGACCTCCGAGGCGCTGCTCTGCGAGGCCAACGCCCAGCAGATCTTTTCACTCACCGCGCGGCCCGGCTTCGTGTCGACACCGGACGGCAACTCCATCCTCATGTGGAGCTACGGGATGAGCACCCGAGGCTTCCAGCTGCCAGGTCCGACGCTCTGCGTCGAGTCGGGACGACCGGTCACGGTCATCCTGCACAATGCCCTCCCGGAGGGGACGTCGATCATCTTCCCCGGGCAGCTCGGGGTCAAGGCAGACGGCAACCCGGCCCAACCGGAGTTCGACGCCTTCGGCTCGCTCACCTCGCTCGTGCACGCCGCCCCGGCCACGAACGGATCGGTGACCTACACCTTCACCGCCGGCAAGCCCGGGACCTACCTGTACGCGAGCGGCACCGACGTGCGCAAGCAGACCCAGATGGGCCTGTACGGGGCGCTCGTGGTGCGGCCGGCCGGCCATGCCTCCCAGGTGAACGACCGGACCGACTCGACCTTCAACCCGAGCCACGAATACGCCTTCCTGCTCTCCGAGGTCGACCCCGAGGTGCACCTCGCGGTCGAACGTGACCAGAAGGTCAACTGGAACGACTACAACGCGCGCTACTTCATGATCAACGGCCGGAGCATGCCTGACACTCTCGCGCCGAACAACGCGTCTTGGCTGCCCAACCAGCCCTACGGCGCCCTCGTCCACATCCGTCCCTGGGATGCCACGACGAACCCGCTCCCTGCGGTGATCCGCTACCTCAATGCCGGCACGGTCAACTACCCGTTCCACCCGCACGGCAGTGACGAGCGCGTGATCAACAAGGACGGTCGCGCCCTGCAAGGGGCCGCGGGCCAGGATGTCGGCTATCTGAAGTACGACATCGACGTCAAGCCCGGGCAGACCGTCGATGCCCTGATGGACTGGCGTGACGTGGACGCCTGGAACCCGGTGACCAACCCGCTCCCCACCGAGCTGCCGGTCATCACCGACCAGCTGCTGGTGGGCACCGACACCTGGTTCAGCGAGAGCCCCTACCTCGGGCAGAAGAACCAGCTCCCGGCCAACATCACCTCGCTCAACGAGTGCGGCGAGTACTACCACGTGGCACACAGCCACGCCCTCCAGCAGGCGACCAACTACGGCGCGGCCTTCGGCGGCATGATGACGGTCTTCCGCATCGACCCGCCCAGCGGCTGCCCGGCGAACTGAGGACACGGCGATGACCACGCACACCTCACCAAACCCCCAGTGGGACACGACCCAGCGCGGCACGTCCCAGCAGGGCAGACTGCGGGCCGCGACCCGGCTCCGGATCGCCGCCGTCGTCGGATCCCTGGCGCTCGCCGTCGGCGCCGGCCCGCTGGTGGCCGTGGCGGCGACCGGCCGCGATGTCCCGTCGGTCGCCCCGTTTGTCGGAGCAGCCCTGGCGCCGGCGGCTGCCGTCGGCCGGTTGACCCCGCGGGGGTGCACCAGCAGCGCCCCGGGCGTGGTGGCCTGTGACCTGTGGGCGATGCCTGGCAACAACCAGGTGCTCGGAACGGACATCCCGATCTGGGGCTACTCCACGACCGGGGTGGCAGGCTCGGCCACCGCGCCCGGTCCCGTCCTGGTCGTGAACAGGGGAGACCAGGTCACGATCACCGTGCACAACGCACTGTCGGAGCCGACCTCCCTCGCGCTCCCCGGACAACCCGCCGCGTCGATCACGTCCGGGCTGTCGGCCGGGGGCGCGGAGGTGGGAGTGGCGCCCGGGGACTCGGCGGCCTACGGCTTCATCGCGTCCCGGGCCGGCACCTTCCTCTACGAGGCGGGTCACACGGCCGGAGGCGCCCGTCAGGTCGCGATGGGGCTCGCGGGGGCACTCGTCGTGCTCGAGACCGGCGCCGACTACGGGACCGCCTACGGTGCGGCCTACGACGACGAGGCGGTCCTCGTGCTGAGCGAGATCGACCCGGCGCTCAATGCCGCCCCGGCAGCCTTCGACATGCGCCACTTCCGCGCCCGCTTCCGGCTCATCAACGGCAAGCCCTACCCCTCGAGCGACATCATCTCGACCGACCAGGGCCACAAGGTCCTGCTGCGCTACGTCGACGTCGGCGCCGAGGCGCACCCGATGGTCGTGCTCGGCTCAGACCAGACCGTCCTCGCCAACGACGGCCACCCGCTCGCCTACCCGGAGCCGGTCGTCGTGGCCGCGCTCGAGCCCGGACTCACCCTCGATGCCATCACCACCATGCCGACCGGACCCGAGTCCAAACTCGCGCTCTACGAGTCGTCCGGCCGGCTCGACAACAACGGCCAGACGACCGCGGACCCGCTCTCCGTCGCCTTCGGAGGCATGCTCACCTTCCTCGACACCGCGGCCCCGCCGCCGAGCAGTGACAGCGTCGGTCCGGTGTCCACCCTGATCACGGCCGCACCGAACCCGTCGAACGCGCTGGCTGACGTGACCGTCACCGCGCGCGTCAGCGACTCCGCGACCGGGGGCGGCAAGGTCGACCGAGCCGAGCTGGTCATCGATGACGCCACGACCCTCGGTGCCGGCTTCGGCACCGCGATGACCACCACGAGCGGGACCTTCGGCGCCGACACCACCGTCGGGGTCACCGGGACGATCCCGGCGACACCGATCGCGCCGGCCACCTGCTCCTCGACCCCACCTGCCGTCGCCCTCAGCTGCCTCGACGCCGGCAAACACCTCGTCTATGTCCGAGGCCACGATGCCGCCGGCAACTGGGGTGTCATCGGCGGGACGGTCCTCAACCTGCCCAAGACCGGACCCTCCACGACTGCCGGGTCGGTCTCGCCGAGCCCAGCGTCGGCCAGCACCGACGTCATCCTCCGCACCACGGGTGACGACGGCGCAGCGGGCGGCAAGATCACTGCGGCCGAGTACTTCACCGGCGCGGTCGGCGCCAACGGCACCGGCACCGCGCTCAGCCTCAACCGGCAGGCGACCGTCGTCAGCGAGACGGCGACCCTACCGGCCGCTACGGTCGCGGCCCTCGGCGAGGGGGAGACCCACCTGTTCGTGCACAGCTACGACTCGCTCGGCCTGTGGGGACCGCCGCTCGATGTCACCCTGGCCGTCGACCTCACCGCGCCCACCGTGCGGGCTGCCTCCGTCGCGCCGAATCCCACGAACGGCCTGATCAGCGGCAAGAGCAACCCCGGCTACCTCGTCATCTCCGCCCTCATCGAGGACGTCGACGCTCGAGGTGGCGCCCAGAGCGTGCTCAGCGACGCCGAGGCGTTCCTCGACCCGGCGTCCCCGACCCTCGCGGGAGGTACCGGGCTGCAGCTCCTGCCCGTCGACGGAGCCCTGGACGCCTCCTCGGAGACCGTCTATGGCCTTCTCCCGCTCTCGCAGGTGCGCTCCCTGTCCAACGGGATCCACCACGTCGTCGTCCGCGGGCAGGACGCGGCAGGCAACTGGGGCAGCCTCACCGGCACCAACGCGACCATCGAGCTGGTGGTCGACAAGGCGGCCCCCGTCCTCGGAGTCCCGACCGCCGCACCCAACCCCACCGCCGGTTCCGACACGGTCACGCTCACAGCAGCCGTGAACGAGGCTGGTCTCCAGTCCGCAGAGTTCTGGCTCGGGACGACCGACCCCGGCGCCGGGAAAGGCACTCGGCTCCCCGTGAGCGTGACCGCCGGCACCGCCACCGCGACCATCCAGCTCGTCGGGCTGCCCACCGGATCGCAACGCTTCAACCTGCGGGTCCTCGACCTCGCCGGGAACTGGAGCAACGCCACCAACGTCACCGTCCAGATCGACCGGTCCAACCGGATCTTCGGTGACACCTTCGACTCGGGCACGCTCGCCGCCTGGTGGCAGCGGACCGGCTCGCCGACCGTCACGGACGCGGCCGGGATCCCGGCGGCGCCCGGCAACCTGGGGATGCAGGTCACGCTTCCGGGCCGCACTGCGAACGCGCCCGCCTACGTCACTGACAACACGCCCACGGCCGAGACGGGCTACCACGCCCAGTTCGCCTTCGCCGCCAACACCCTGACGACCGGGAATGCGGCCAACCCGCTCACCGTGTTCGAAGGGCGCAGCGGCGGAGCCCAGGTGTTCGCCGTCCAGTTCCGGCGCACCGGCACCGGGGTCGCCCAGCTTCGCACCCTGATGGCCCGATCGGGCGCGGCGGTCCTGACGAGCGGTTGGACATCGCTCGGGGCCGGCGCGCACACCGTCCGGGTCGACTGGGCCTCAGGCCCGGCGACCGGCGCGACAGCCGGAACGCTGCGCCTCACGGTCGACGGCACCCTCGCGCAGACGCTCACCGGCAACACGAGCACCCTGCGCATCGAGACCGCCCGACTCGGCCTCATCGCCGGCATCGCCAGCGGCACCGGGACGACGGAGGCGGGCAGCGCCTTCTTCGACTCCTTCACCTCAACGCGGTTCACCTTGCCGTGACCGCACCACTACGTGCGGGGGTCACCTGCCCGTGACCCCCGCCGGCACCTCCGGAGGGCAGTCCGACATGAGCACCACCCAGCAGTCCCACCCCACACCGCCACCCCCTTCCGGCACGCGGTCCCGCGTGGCCGCGCGCGTCGTCCTCGCCGCCATCGTCGGCGGTCTCGTCCTGGCCCTCGTGATCCTCATCGTGCCCGGTCTCTGGCCGCGGCCCGCCGAGGCCACCGCCGGGGTTCCCCAGTCCACGGCGATGGAGTCGACACTCGGGGTCCGCTTCTCGCGGGTCGCGGTCGTCGGTGACGGGGGCCTCGTGACGCTGTCCTACGTCGTCCTCGACGCAGAGAAGGCGGCGGCGTTCCAGTCCGACGTCACCCACCCGCCCGTCCTGGCGAGCGAGTCCCGGGACGAGAGCACCAGACGGGTCTCGATCATGCGTCCCGGGCACAACATGCGGGCCGGGTCGACCTACTACCTCGTCTACCAGAACACGGCCGGCGCACTCCACCCCGACGAGTTCACCACGATCATCTACGGAGGCCTGTCGCTCCCGCACGTCCCGGTGCTGTGATGCGCGCCCGTCCCTCCGTTCGCCCGACGCCGCACCGACCGAGTCTCGGCTCTTTGGGTGCGGCGATCCTGCTCGCGACGGTCGCGCTCGTGGGGGTGGCTCCGACGGCCGGCGCCCATGCCTATCTCTCGTCCAGCTCACCGGCTGACGGCGACAGCCTGCAGAGCGGGCCGGCCGAGGTGCGGCTCGACTTCAGCGAGCACGTCCAGCTCTCAGCCACCCGGATCACGCTGGTGGACTCCACCGGCCACTCGACGGTCCTGGGCGATGTGCGGCTCGTGCAGACGCCGGTCGTCGGAGCCGGGGATGCGTCGGACGCCGCCGGCTCCGCTTCCGGTTCTCCGGCCGGACCGGTCGCCGACTCGGACCCCAGTGCCGCGGACGGGCCCGGGCCGACGGATGCCTCTGCGGGGGAGAACACCGAGTCGCCCGTGTCCATCGTGGCCCGGTTGCCCACACTCGCTCGTGGGGCCTACCACGTGACGTGGGAGACCCTCTCGAGCGACGACCTGCACCGCACAGCCGGGGTTTTCGCCTTCGGCGTGCACGACGCCGTCGACGCGGTAGGCCTCACCGAGACCACGCCCGAGGGCGCGGACGTCTTGGCCCGCTGGGTGCTGCTGTCCGGACTCGCGCTCGCCCTGGGGGCGCTGCTGGTGTCGCTGACGCTCTTGTCCGCAGTTCGCGAGCCGCCGGCGCGGTCCCGACTGTGGCGTCGGATGGAGCGGGTACGTCGACTCGGTGCTCTCGCAGCCGCACTTGCCGCCGTCGCCCTGCTGGCGGTCGAGCTCTCCCGATCCGGCGCCGACGCGCTGACCATGCCGTATGCCGCCAAGTGGGTCGGGCGCGAACTCGGCTTCCTGCTGCTGGCCCGGCCACTCCCGGGCCCGCCCTGGCATGCGGCCGATCGTCGTGGCCGCGCGCCGGCCCGGATCGCCGTCCCTGCCCTGGTCATCGGAGCCGCGGCAGCCTGTCTAGGGACGGTGGTGCTCGGCCACTT
>JBDTAU010000542.1:0-3473 GCA_039924465.1 Dermatophilaceae bacterium | reverse complement strand
TCGAGATCCGCCCCTCACGCTTGGCGAGCTTGGCGACGCCTCTGACGCGTGGTGAGCGGGGATTATCTAACATCCGTGCAGTCTATTCACGAGAGTCGCGTTAGCCGCGAAGGCGGGATTCCCCGGCGCGTATATGTTGCGTGCTATCGGTCACCCGGCTCCCCGCGATGATTGTTCCCCCTTGCCAGGGTTGGGCCGGCGCGACGGGCCTCATTCCTGACAACGGGGAACACTCGGGGTGGGAGCGCGAAGGACGTAGGACCGTGCATGACGAAGGGCCCGGACGCCCTGAGGCGAACGGACCCTTCGCTGGAACGAGGACGACGAGTTATGCAAGCACCTTCGGAGCCGAGGTATCGGCCGGGAGAGCGGCCTTCGCGGTGGCGACGAGAGCGGCGAACGTGGCGGGCTCGGTCACGGCAAGATCCGCGAGGATGCGACGGTCGACGCCAACTCCGGCCAGGTTCAGTCCCTGAATAAGGCGGTTGTAGGTCAGGCCATTTGCGCGAGATGCGGCATTGATGCGCTGGATCCACAGGCGACGGAAGTCACCCTTGCGGGCCCGGCGGTCCCGATAGGCATAGCCGAGCGAGTGGGTGACCTGCTCCTTGGCCTTGCGGTAGAGCCGGCTCCGCTGACCGCGGTAGCCGCTTGCGCGCTCAAGAACAACGCGACGTTTCTTATGGGCGTTGACCGCCCGCTTCACGCGTGCCACGTGAATACTCCTTCGTTGGTGGGGACTCGGCTCACTTGCCGAGAAGTTTCTTGACCTTCTTGGCGTCCGGCTTGGCGACCTCGACATCGTTCGCGATGGAACGCTTCTTCTTGCTCGACTTGTGCTCGAGCAGGTGACGACCGCCGGCCTGCTCACGCATGACCTTGCCAGTGCCGGTCAGGCGGAAGCGCTTCTTCGCCCCGCTGTGCGTCTTCATCTTCGGCATGGCGCCGATCTCCTTCGTGTTGTCGTGCGATGGTGCTGCATGGCGTGACAGGCACAGGGCCGGTCGGGGTGGAGTCGGGCCGCCTCACTCAGAGGCTGCGGCCTCCGCGGGTGCACTCATCTCGGGTGCATCCGTCTCGGGCGCTTCGGGCTCGGCTGCGTCGGTCTCGGGCGCGTCAGTCTCGGGCGCGTCGGTCTCGGGCGCGTGGTGATCGTGCGCGTGGTGCCCGTGAGCGCTGTGCTCGGCTGCGTCCTTTTCACGGGAGCGCCGCGCCTCCGCCTTGGCCTCGGCCTTCTTCTTGGTCGGACCGATCACCATGATCATGTTGCGACCGTCCTGCTTCGGCGAGGACTCGACGAAGCCGAGCTCGCCGATGTCATCTGCCAGGCGCTCGAGCAGGCGGCGACCCAGTTCGGGACGGGACTGCTCACGTCCGCGGAACATGATCGTCACCTTGACCTTGTCGCCGGCCTTGAGGAACCGCTCGACGTGGCCCTTCTTGGTGCCGTAGTCGTGCGGGTCGATCTTGGGACGGAGTTTGATCTCCTTGATGACCGTGTTGACCTGGTTCTTGCGCGCTTCTCGTGCCTTGAGGGCTGCTTCGTACTTGAACTTGCCGAAGTCCATGAGCTTGGCGACCGGCGGCTTGGCCATGGGTGCCACCTCGACGAGGTCGAGGTTCGCCTCCTCGGCCAGACGCAGCGCGTCTTCGACGCGGACGATGCCGACCTGCTCGCCGTTGGGGCCAACCAAGCGCACTTCCGGGACCCGGATGCGCTCGTTGATGCGAGGCTCGCTGATGTGGTGCTCCTTAGCTTGAAACAATGGGATCGTGCTCCGGACACGAGGAAAGGCTCCTCGCTGGTGCGTGAGGAGCCTGATGTTTCCCAAGGTTCGCGTCTGCGATCGGGTGACCCCGACTGCAGACTTCACGGGACGCTCCGTCCGGGGACGGGACGCGCTCCGCGCGGACCTGTAACCCGGCAACCTGATGGTCGACGCGGGTGGAAGCAAGCTTCTCTTGGCACGTTGTCCTCGCCCCGTTGGCAAACCAACGGGAGGTGAACAACCGGTCAGTGCTCAAGATTAGCAGCAGGAACCGGCTCCCCCGAAATCGCCTGCCCCCGGGGACCCACCCGGACCCGGCGCGAGACCCGGGCCGGGGTGCCGCGCAGGACCTGGGGCCCGCGGCGCCGCCACGCCTGAATGATCATCCCGGCGAGGGCCACGGCCAGGCCGATGAGCGAGACACTGAGGAATCCCCACTGCCAGCCACCACGGTCAATCGCCACTCCCGCAGCGGGAGCACCGAAGGCTGACCCGGCGGTCATGGCCGACCCGTGCCACCCCATCATCTCGCCGCGGAAGCGCTCGGGCACGACCCTGCTCAGATGCTCGACCGTGGCCGTCACGGTGGGTGCACAGAACAACCCGGAGACGAGCAACAGGGCTGCAAAGCTCGACACGCCGACGGCCAGGGCCACCGGCAGGGTCACCGCCGCGAGCAGGCCCAGGAGCCAGTAGACCGAGATGGACCGCTGCCAGAGGCCGTAGATGAGCCCACCGACCAGCGACCCGGCTCCCCACAGTGCCAACACCCAGCCGATGGCTTCGGGCCGGTCGTACGAGCGCAGGGCGGCCACGACCGACACGTCGGTGCCGGTGAGGATGATCGTCGAGGCGAACGCCGCGAGATAGATCGCTGCGACGGGCAGGGTGATGAACCCACGGAAGGCCCACCGAGGCGCCGGCTCCGCCACCACACCGGCTTCTCGGACGCCTCCCTGGCGGACAGTGACGAGAACCTCGTTCGGGACGGCCGTCTCGCGGGCATCCGCGACCACGTCATCGCCGACGTCATCGGCGACGTCATCGGCGACGTCAGCACCGGCGTCAGCACGGACGACCTCAGGGGCGTCACCGCGCAGGGCTGGGTTGACGAGCCAGAGCACCAGGCCCGCCACGACGGCCGCCATCTGGGAGGCGAAGAGCGCGATCCCGGTGTCCCACGTGGTCGCGAGCCAGACCCCGATGGCCGGGCCCGCCATGAAGGACAGCTCGGTCCCGGCCGAGTCGAGCGACAGGGCCGTGCGCCGCTGGGTCGGGGGCACCGAGCGGAGGATGACCTGGCGCAAGATCGAGAAGGTGGGCACGACGAAGAGGCCGGCGAGTGCTGCGAGCCCGACCAGCGGCGCGTAGCCGACCCAGGGCGCGATCGACCAGCAGACGAGTTGGACGAGCAGGGACGGTGCGACCGTGCGTCGCAGCCCGATCCGGTCGAGGAGCCGGCCCCGCCACGGACCGGAGATCGCGATCCCGAGAGTCATGGCGGCGGCGACCAGGCCCGCTTCGCCGTAGCTCCGGTCGAGCGCCGCGACGACGTGCAGGGTGAGGATGACCCCACCGGCCCACATCGGGACCCGGATGAAGAAGCCGAGGATCAGGGCCGTGCGGGTGTCGCGGACCGCGAGCACGCGCTGATACTCCCGGAAACCCATCCCCCCAGCGTGCCACTCCGGAGGAGTACGGAGC
>JBDTAU010000541.1:0-6145 GCA_039924465.1 Dermatophilaceae bacterium | reverse complement strand
CCGCACCGAGATCTCCTGGATCCATTCGAGGGTCGAGGCGTCGGAGCCGTGCGGGGTCACCGTCAGCTCTACCCATCCGCGGACCACGTTGCCCTCCTTCCGGATCCGAGCGCGGCCGGGCGACGTCGAGGTGGGTGGCGTGATCTCGTCGATGACCATCGGGTCATCGAAGCCGAGGGGTCCGAGCGCGGTGCGCGCCAGGAAGCGAGTGCCCGGGGTGAGCGCCGCAGCGGCGGGACTGTCGCTCGGGAGAGATGTGAACGGGATCACCTCACCGTGGGCGCGCAGGTCCAGCACCCGTGCCCAGGCCTCGGTGGCCGACAGGGGGGTCTCGATCGTGATCGTGAAGCGTGCCATGGCACCATCATCCGGCACGAGCTGTGACCGGAGAGACCTCGGACCGGACAGACCTCGGACCGGACAGACGTCGGACCGGACAGGCCCGGACACGACAGACCTCGGACCGGATCGGGTCAAGCCCGGGCGGGGCGGCGAGCGAGGACGAATCCGGTGCCACGGACCAGGCTCGAGAGCGCCTCGGACGGACGGATGCCGAGTTCCTGACGGAGGCGCCGGTCGTAGTCCCGGTATTGACGGATCGCTGCTGCTGGGTTGCCCGACACGAGGTGCGCCCGGATGACCAGTCGCTGGGTGCTCTCCAGCAGCGGCTCAAGGGCTTCGGCCTGTTCAGCCAGCACGATGGCCAGATCCGGTCGTCCACCATCCAGGGCGGCCTGCGCAACGGATATGAGCGCGCGGATCTGTCGCCGGTGCAGGTGATCACGGGTCTCGAGAACCCAGTCGGCGTACCACCCGGGGAGCAGGTCCTGGACGCGCAGGCTGCGAACGGCCTCGCGAGCGTCGTGGCTGACCCCGTCGTCCGCGCCCTCGACCTCGTCGAGGTAGGCGGTCAGCCGCCCGATGTCGGTGTCCACGGATGCCTGCAGCGCGAGCGTGGAGCGTCGGACATCGAGGATGCCCCCGGAGGTCCTCCGGATGTGCATCACCGCGGAACGCACGCTGGACAGAGCGCGCTCGTCGGTGCTGTCGGGCCACAACCGGCCGGCCACGACCGGGCGCGTCTGCGGCCCCTGGATGGCCAGGAAGGCGATGAGGCGCTGATCCCGACCGCTCACGTCGACAGGGACGCCGTCGACGTCCAGCGCGAAGCGCCCGAGCAGCTGCAACTGAGACTGGCCCGTGACAACGAGATTTTTGGACATCGATCCCCCAAGATCGGGCCATCGTCGCGGGGCCGGGCCAGTGCTGCATCACCGACGACAACTGCACGATGAGGGCGAATCGTGCGTGTTCAACTGTGCCGCCGCTCCCCGGATGAGGGAGGCGAACGGCGAAGAACTGAACTACAGAGCCATTGTGGCGCCCGGTGATACGGCCAGCACCTCGAATGCCCGGATTGCCAGAAAGTTCGCAGAATCGACGCCGTCACGCTCCTGTCACGGGGGGGTCACGCCGTGAGCACGACGGTGCAACGGAACGACGACGCCGAGGTCACGACGCCAGCACGCCAGGGTCACGGACGATGCGCTGCACTGGTCGCACATTCACACGGGAGGGAGGTGAACCCCAATGCGCACGGAACTGACTTTTGCTGAACTCGACACCGAGATGGTCGCACTGCTCCCGGCGAAGGAGACGCTCTTCTTCAACTGGAACTTCGCATCGATCTACGCGTCGAACTCGTCCCTGGCACTCAACGCCGGATCATGGATGTCGGTCGCCAACAGCGGAGCCTGGCAGAACGTCCAGGTTGCCCAGGGCTGATGCCCCACCGTGGTGTGGCTCCCGCATCCGGGGGCCACACCACATCCGCTCCACCTGCTCGTACGGAGAGGAAGTGAAGTTCGATGCGCCCTCGTTCACTCGTGGACCTGGCCGAGTTGGACAGCCAGAGCGCGACGTTGCTACCGCGTCGCGACACCCTGTGCTATTTCGGCTGCGTCAACATCGTCGTGGCTCCGGTGATCGGCGTGAACCTCGCCTTTGCCATCAACGCGGCGACGATCAACTCGAGCGCCAACGCGTTCGCTGCTCAGTATCTGTCTGTGTACCTGCCCTGAGCCGGGTCGCGGCGAACGGGCCCCCGCAAGGGCTCGCTCGCCGTCGGCTCATGCCGGGTCGGACAAGAAGGGGGAGGCTTCGATGGGGAAGGACCTGACCACCGCTGACCTGCCAGTGTCGTGGAGTCGCTCACCGGGTCTTGAATTGCTCGGCTTGGTCCCGGACTCCGGCTTGTCCGCACGCACCTTTCTCGTGCGGCGGGCGGACGGTCAGGTCGTCCAGGTCTCCGAATTGCTGAACCTCGTCCTGACCCAACTGGACCCCACCCTGCCGGCGTCGTCGGTGGCCTCCTCGGTCAGCGATGACTTCGGCCGCGAACTCACTGCTGACGGGCTCGTCCACCTGCTCGAGGTCCGGCTTGCACCTCTGGGTCTGGCGTCCCTTGAAGATGGCGGTGCGTGCGACGAAGGTGTCGGAGGCGAACACCTCGGTGAGACCCGCAGTTCGCGCAGGTCTCGGCGTGATCCCCACCCCGAGCGCGTCATCCCCGCCCCGACGGCGCGTCCATTGCTGTCCCTGTCGCTGCGCGGGACCCTCATCCCGGCAGTCTGGGTGCGGCGCATCGCACGAGCCCTGTCGCCCCTCTACGCCTCGCTCCTCGTGGTCGCGGCCCTCATCGCGCTGGTCGGGCTGGACATCGCCCTCATCCGCTCCAGTGACCTGCTCGGCGCCCTCTCGCAGGTCCTGTCAGCCCCCGCGCTGCTCGTCGGCCTCTACCTGCTGCTCACCGCCGGCGCCATCTGGCATGAAATCGGGCATGCCGCAGCCTGTGCCAGGGGAGGCGGTCGGCCGGGCACGATCGGGGTCGGGGTCTACCTCCTCTTCCCCGCCTTCTTCACCGACGTCACCGACTCCTACCGACTGGGGCGCCGGGACCGGTTGCGCACGGACCTCGGCGGGCTCTACTTCAATGTCCTCAACCTCCTGCTCTTCGGGGTGCTCTTCCGGTTCACCGGTGAGGGCGTCTTCCTGCTCGCGCTCGTCATCATGCACATCGAGATGCTCCAGCAGTTGGTCCCCGTCGTCCGCCTCGACGGCTACTACGTGCTGTCCGACCTCGTCGGCGTGCCCGACCTGTTTGCCCGGGTCGGACCAGTGCTGCGCAGCCTGCGCCCCGGCGCGGAACAGGACCGCCGGGTCACCGAATTGCGTCCGGGTGCCAGACGGGTCGTCGTGGTGTGGGTCCTATTCGTCGTGCCCACCCTGGTCGCCGCGATGGCGTGGCTGACCTGGAACCTGCCGGTCATCCTGCGCCAGACGCTTGCCGCTCTCAGCTCCCAGGTGAGCGGTCTCATCGGGGCCTGGCATCGAGCGGATGTCGCGCTCGTCCTCCTTGGAACCTTCTCCGTGCTGCTGCTGGCGGTGCCCCTGCTCGGGCTCACCGTCCTCTTGTGGCGCGCCCTCTTCGGGGCGGGCATGGCCGTCGCGAGGCGGCTCGACCCGGCGCCATCCATCGCCGAACCCAGCGCTCGTCACAACATCTCCAACGAAGGCAGGACCAACCACCACCGACGCACCACCGAATCACGTACCACCACATCCAGTGCAGAGGAGTCGATCATGAACAACACCACGACGGTCCTGGGTTCCAGCGCGAACCCTCACGCACGGTCCGTAGGTCATCGAGGCGAGATCGCGTCGGAGCCGGCGACCGAGGACCCGGATGCTTTCCTCGCCGGCATCTGGGGCGCCACCGGAACTGACGTAGGTGTCGACTGCCGCGCCGCCGACGAGGGCAGCGAGGACGACGCCGACCGGAGCGGCGCCCCTGAGTCGCCCACGCGTGGTGCCTCGACGGCCACGAACGGTCGGGCCGTGAGCCCCTCACCGCGGAGCCGGCCGGATGATCCGGCACTGCCGGTCACGCACAGCGCAGCCGAGTTCCGGGACGAGTGGATGTTGCCGGTCCGCATCGTGCAACCACATCACGGTTGGCGCCGCGCGCTCGTGCAGGTCTCGGCCGGCACGCTCAACCCAGGCCCCTCCGCAGCGGAACGGCGGCAGGCGGACCTCGAGGAGCGGATCCGCACCCCGATCGAGGGCTCCCGCCGGGTCGTCGTGATGAGCCGCAAGGGTGGCGTGGGGAAGACGACGATCAGCCTGGCGCTCGGCAGCACCTTCTCGCAGTTGCGGGGAGACCGGACTGCAGCGGTCGATGCGAACCCGGACGCCGGGAACCTCGCCCACCGGGCGTCGGTCCCGAGTGATCGCACCATCACCGACGTCCTGCGTGACCTGGACGGGATCGACCGGTATGCGACGCTGCGTTCCTACACCTCCCAGGCCCCTGGTTCTCGCCTCGAAGTGCTCGCATCGGACGATGACCCGCGGATCGGGATGGCACTGGACCGCAACGACTATCACCACCTGCTCGGGTTGCTCGACCGCTTCTACAACCTGATCCTGCTCGATACCGGCACCGGAATCCTCGACAGCGCCAACCAAGGACTGCTGGCTGAAGCCGACCAGCTCATCGTCGTGCTCCGCTCCGGCCTCGACGGTGGCCGCGCCGCGGCCCTCACCCTCGACTGGCTCGAGGAGCATGACTACGGCGATCTGGTGAGCCAGGCGGTGACCGTCATCAACGCCGTCCGAAAGCACGTCGACTCACCGATCGACGCGATGTCGCGACACTTCGAGCAACGATGTCGCAGCGTGGTCACCGTGCCGTGGGATCAGGCGCTCGAAACCGGGGGGCAAACCCGGCTTGAGGATCTGGCCCCGGGCACCCGAGTCAGGCTTGCCGAGCTGGCCGCGGTGGTCGCAGACGGTTTCAGTGCGACCGGGGTGCGGAAATGACTCGCCGCAGTGGTTTCGGGAGCGGTTCGCACTCCGTCCGGCGCGTGGTGACCCTGGTGGTCGTCGTGGTCGCCTCCCTGGGGCTCACCACAGCGAGCTCGCAGGCCAGCGAGGATCGCGGTCAGCTCCAGCTGACGAGCATCGCCATCCCGACGGCGGTCGCACCGACGGTGCGTGATGACTCGTTCGACGTCGAGCGACTACGGGCGCGCACCGTCGATGCCGACACCTCGGCGCTCGCCACGGCCGACTGTGACGGGTGCGCAGCGACGGCGACCACGCTCGGCATCGCTTACGTCGACCAGGGTCGAGCGGCTCGGCTCGACAACGTGGCCACCGCGTGGAACACCTGCGCAGACTGCTCGGCGACGTCGATCTCCGTGCAGGTCGTCATCGTGCGGCGCTCCCAGAAGGTGACCGCCAACAACCGGGCGCTGGCCGTGAACGCCGGCTGCGCGGGCTGCCACGCCTCCGCCGCTGCCTACCAGATGGTGGTCCTCGAGCCCCGGGGCAAGCGCCTGAGCGGCAAGGACATCCGGCAACTCCAGTCGTGGGTGGCCGATCAGGCGCAGCTGCTCGCGCACCCGGCACCCACGGCCCTGCTGAGGTCAGCCGCTCCCGGGCCCCAGCTGCTCGACGGTCTCGAGGCCCAACTCGGCACGTCCCTCGGACCGATCACCACCCTCGAGCGCTCGGCGGACGTCAAGACCGGCTGACCGCCAGCGCACCCACCTACCCGTGGGGCCCACCGGCTGCACCCGGCGGGTCCCACGGCCCACCCCGGATCCCCGAGGGCACCCGTGACACCTGTGTCCTGCGCAGGCCGTGACGGCTGCCCGATGTTTCTCACCAACGCCTACAGCACACTGGGCACATGACACGACTCGGCCTGACCGACCCCACCGCGGGCACGGTCCGGGTCCTCGGCCAGAAGCCGCGGGACGCGATCTCCGCGGGCGCCGTCTCCACGGTCCTGCAGACCGGTGGCCTGCTGCGCGACCTCACCGTCCGCGAGACGGTGCGGACCATTGCCAGCACGTATGCCGCTCACACCCCAGTCGACGACGTCATCGCCCGAGCGGGGCTGGATTCCCTCGCGGACCGGCGGGTCTCCAAGTGCTCCGGCGGCGAGCAGCAGCGGTTGCGCTTCGCCCTCGCGCTGCTGCCCGACCCCCGACTGCTCATCCTCGACGAGCCGACGGCCGGCATGGACGTCGCGTCGCGGCACGCCTTCTGGGACACGATGCACGCGGACGCAAACTCC
>JBDTAU010000540.1:0-4707 GCA_039924465.1 Dermatophilaceae bacterium | reverse complement strand
CTCCCCATCATGACGGACGGACGACCGTGGATGCGTCGCGGTGTCGTTCAGCGGTGTCGTTCAGCGGGGTGGTTCAGCGGTGTGGTTCCCGGGTGGCTCCCCATGACAGGTGTCACGGGCCGAGCCGCACCTCGGGACCATCTCGCAGTGCCTCGGCGATGCGCTGCTGGAAGTGCTCCTGCATCACCGGCAGGGCGTCCACGGGGAACCATCCGGCCGCGCTGGCCTCGTCGTCGCCCGGGCGGGGCTCGCCCGACACCCACCGGCAGCGGAAGGTGTGGTCGAGGTATTGCGCCAGGTCTCCGTTGACGTGGCGCACCGGCTGGCCGGCGCTGACCCAGACCAGCCGCTCGACCTCCGCCACGACGGACGCCTCCTCGAAGACCTCGCGGACCGCGGCGACGTGCGGGTCCTCGCCCGGGTCGACGATGCCGGTGACCGGCGTCCACGCGCCGTTGTCGGTCCGCCGGATCAGGAGCACCTCCGGGCCGGCGTCGCCCTCACGGAGGACGACCGCGGTGCAGCCGGGCAGCCACAGCAACTCGTGGCCGATCGCGCGGCGCAGGGCGGCGACGTAGGGCGGGATCGGCATGGGGCGACCCTAACCCCGGTGAAACCCCGCCGATAGGGTGCCGACGTGAGCACCACGAGCCCCGCCCCCGTGTCCGAGATCTTCGACCCCTCCGAGTGGGCGGTGGTCCCCGACTTCGACTTCACCGACATCACCTACCACCGCCGGCGGGAGGTCGAGGGCCGGCCGCACGCCGAGTCGGGGGTCGTCCGGATCGCGTTCAACCGCCCCGAGGTGCTCAACGCCTTCCGGCCGCACACCGTCGATGAGCTCTACCGGGCGCTCGACCACGCGCGGATGAGCCCCGACGTCGGGGTGGTGCTGCTCACCGGCAACGGCCCGTCGGGCAAGGACGGCAAGTGGGCGTTCTGCTCCGGCGGCGACCAGCGGATCCGCGGCCGCTCCGGCTACCAGTACGCCACCTCCCCCGACGCGGACCCGGATGCGTCCGGCGTCGACGAGGCCCGGGTCAAGGCCCAGGGCGGGCGGCTGCACATCCTCGAGGTGCAGCGCCTGATCCGCACGATGCCCAAGATCGTCATCGCCGTCGTGAACGGGTGGGCCGCCGGTGGCGGGCACTCGCTGCACGTGATCTGCGACCTCACCATCGCCTCCCGTCAGGAGGCCCGCTTCAAGCAGACCGACGCGGACGTGGGCAGCTTCGACGCCGGCTACGGCAGCGCCTACCTCGCCAAGATGGTCGGGCAGAAGAACGCCCGCGAGATCTTCTTCCTCGGCCGCACCTACTCCGCCGAGGACATGCAGCGGATGGGCGCCGTCAACATCGTCGCCGACCACGCCGACCTCGAACGCGAGGCGCTGCAGGCCGCCACCGAGATCATGGGCAAGTCCCCCCAGGCCCAGCGGATGCTCAAGTTCGCCTTCAACCTCACCGACGACGGGCTGATGGGCCAGCAGGTCTTCGCGGGTGAGGCGACCCGCCTGGCCTACATGACGGACGAGGCGCTCGAGGGCCGTGACCAGTTCCTCGAGAAGCGCGACCCGGACTGGTCCCCCTTCCCCTGGTACTTCTGACCAGCCCTCCGTATGCCGCCCACCCCGCTCCCTGACACCGACCTCGCTCGCGTGCGCCGGACGTGCACCGCGGGCGGCTGAGTCAACTGGCGGAGATCCGGCCGGCCCCGACCACCTGCCAGAGCGGCCCGGACGGCAGGTGCGCGGCGTCGAAACCGCTGCCGCGCAGGGTCGCGAGCATCGAGGCCGGTGAGTGCACGTAGGTCTGGTACTCCCGGCCAACGAGGCGCATGACGCGGTTCGTCACGGCGAGCACGCCACGGGAGAGCAGGTTGCGCGGCGGGTGGCTGAACACGACGGCCCGAGTGGCGTGCGCGGCCGCGGCGCTCAGCAGCCGCTCGGCGTCGGGGTAGCAGCAGACGACCCGGTGCAGGATGACGATGTCGGCCGTCTCGGCGACCGAGCCATCGACCGCGATGTCACCGATCCGCCGCTGGGCCCGGTCGGCCAGCCCCGACTCGGCCAGCAGGCGAGCAGCCTCGGCGTCGTAGGCGGGGCTCAGCTCGAGGTTCACACTCGAGCCCGCGCCGCGCCGGAGCAACTCGATCTGGATCTCCCCGACCCCGCCGCCGATCTCGAGGACGCTCGCACCCTCGAGGCCCTGGCGCTCCAGCCACTCGACCATCCGGCGGGCGGTCGGGTCGAGCCCGCGCTTGCGATATCTCGCGGCGACGCGGTGGGCGAACTTCGGCCCGAACATCTGGTCACACCCGCGGGGGTCACAGCACGGCATCTCTCGAGTATGACCGACACCCAGAGGTTCTCCCCCACGACGTTCAGTCCAGCAGGACCGGCGGCTAACCTGCACCCCATGACGCAAGCCTTCCACGCCGACTCCTCCGACCTCGTCGACAAGGAGGTCCTGACCTGGGACCTGTTCGGCACGGCCTGCCGGGAGCTCGCGCAGCAGGTCATCGACTCCGGCTACGAGCCGGAGATCCTCATCGCCGTGGCCCGTGGAGGCCTGCTTCCCGGCGGCGGGCTGTCCTATGCGCTCGGCATCAAGCTGACCGACGCGATCAACGTCGAGTTCTACACCGATGTGCACGAGACGCTGCCCGATCCGGTGCTCCTGGCGCCGCTGCTCGACACCGACAGCATCCGCGGGCGGCGGCTGCTCGTCGTCGATGACGTCGCCGACTCGGGCCGGACCCTGGACCTGGTCCTCGATCTGCTGCGCGGGCACGGCGCCGAGGTCCGCAGCGCCGTGATCTACGCGAAGTCCGCCTCGGTGGTAACGCCCGACTTCATCTGGCGACGCACCGACGAGTGGATCGTCTTCCCGTGGTCGTCGCAGCCTCCGGTGACTCCCACCGGCCTGGCGAGGACCTGAACAGGGCCGGGTCCACCGGCCCGGCGAGGGGTCCAGCGAGGGAGTCGGAAAACAGGCAAGATGGACAGGTGACTTCGCCCCACCACCCGCGCCCGACCGGCAGCAGCCGGTCCGAGGACGGCGGGGAGCGCAGCGGGCCGGCCAGGGCCGAGCCGACCGAGGAGGTGCACGTGCCTCCGGGCGGCCGCCCCGCCGACTACCGGCAGCCGGCGCGGACCACCGCCCTGAACGCGACCAAGTCGGTGGGCCGGGGCATCGGCAAGGTGGGCGTCGCGAGCGCCCGCGCCACGGCGGCGACCAGCCGCTTCGCCACGACCAAGTTCCACGCCTACACCCACGCGGGCGGGGCCGGCGAGTCCGGGCTGGCCCGGCTCAGCGAGTTGCACGTCAGCCACACGGCCGGCGACGCCGCGATGATGCTGGCGCTGGCCGGCACCCTGTTCTTCAACCCCCAGGTCGCCCAGGCCCGCGAGCAGGTCGCCCTCTTCCTGGTGTTGACGATGGTGCCGTTCACCCTCGTCGCACCGTTCATCGGCCCGCTCCTCGACCGGCTCAGCCACGGCCGGCGCTGGGCGATCGGCGTCACCATGGCGAGCCGGGCCTTCCTCTGCTGGGTCCTCGCCGAGGCGATCAACAACGACAGCAGCTGGCTCTTCCCGGCCGCGCTCGGCTGCCTCGTCGCCTCGAAGGCCTACAACATCACGCGCGCGGCCGCGGTCCCGCGCCTGCTGCCACTCGGCACGACCCTGGTCCAGGCCAACTCCCGGATCTCGATGTCCGGGGTCCTCGGCGCCGTCATCGGGGGCGGCCTGGCCGGCGCCGCCATGAAGTTCGGACCGTCTTGGGCGCTGCGCGTTGCGTTCGTCCTGTTCATCATCGGCACGGTTCAGGCCATCCGCCTCCCGGACCGCATCGACAACTCGGTCGGCGAACTCGACCCGGAGGACCCCTCGCCCGTCCCCCTCAAGTCGGGCGGCCACCGAGCCAGCCCCCTCGGGAGGTCCGCGGACCTCGGGAACCCCGCTGAGCGGCATACGGCCCACGGCTTCTCAGCGGACTCGCACGAACCCCTCGTGGTGGACTCGCTCGGGCTCTACGGACGCTTCCTGCGACGAGTCCGGGCGATCCCGTGGCCGGTGCTGCACGCGCTGTGGTCGACGGGCGGCACCCGCTTCCTCACCGGCTTCCTCATCATGTTCATGGCCTTCCTCGCCAAGGCCCACCCGATCGACGGGATGCGCGGCGAGCTCGTGCTGGCCTTCTGCGTCATCGGGATCGGCGTCGGCAACGCGCTCGGCAGCGTCCTCGGCACCGTCCTCCAGGACCACAAGCCGGAGCGGGTCGCGATGCTCTCGGTCCTGCTCGCCCTGATCACCTGCATCGCCACGGCCATCTGGTACGGCGTGTGGACCCTCATCGCGATCGGGTTGGTCCAGGGCCTGACCGCGCAGTTGGCCAAGCTCTGCCTCGACGCCCTCGTCCAGCGCGAGGTCCCCGAGAACGTCCGCACCTCCGTCTTCGCCTGGTCCGAGACGATGCTGCAGATGATGTGGGTCGCCGGCGGCGCGCTCGGCATCATCCTGCCGCTCAACCCCTACATCGGCTTCCCCGTCGCAGCCGTAGGCCTCCTCGGCTCCATCCTCATGGCGGCCCGCGCGCGGCAGGTGGGACTTCCCGCCCGACCCCGCCTGAGGGGCGCCACATGACCTGGCCCCGCCTGCTGCCCGTGCCCGGAGGGAGCGACGTGCTCCGGGTGCTCCCCGACCTC
>JBDTAU010000539.1:0-2504 GCA_039924465.1 Dermatophilaceae bacterium | reverse complement strand
TCGCCACGCTGCCCCGCCAGCAGGGCTCGGCAGGGGGGCACGGGCTGGTCGTCGGCCTGGCTCGTCGCGGGATCGAGGAGTTGACGGGGTGGTCCCCGGTCCAGCCCCTGTCCGGCATGCGCTGTCTCTCGCCCAACGCGATCGCAGCGGCCACGCCATTCGCCCGCGGATGGGGGGTCGAGGTCGGCATGACCATCGACGTGCTCGATGCCGGGCTGACGATCCTCGAGGTCCCCTGCGAGCTGCACCACCGGGTCACGGGCGCGGACTGGCGATCACAGGCCCACCGGGCTGCGCAGTATCGCGACGTGGCGCTCGCCATCGGCGTCCGCCGCCTCCGCCGTCGGCTGTCTCCGCGCTGACTCCCGTCCGAATTCCAGCTCCCCATCCCACCTCACCCGAGCCCTGCTGGGGACGACGGGGCCACTCGACCTGGCGCGCGCCAGGCGAGGCAGCGCAGCGGCATACGGATCCTGTGGACGACGGGGCCACTCGACTGGTGCGGCGCGCGGGCTGTGGACGACGGGGCCACTCGACTGCGGGGTGGTCAGGCGTGGTGTCGGTCGGAGCGGCGGCGCCCCGGGCGACGGCGGCGTTCGATCGTCATGAAGGACATCACCGCCATCATCACGAGCGGCACGGTGATGATGGTGGCGACGGGCGGGATCGCTGCGCCGGAGTCGTTCGTCAGGAAGCCGATCGCCGCCATCACGGCGATGGCGATCAGGGCGTGCCGCAGCAACGGCACCTCGGCGACCAGCCGGGCGAAGGGAGCCGTCCCCAGCGCCCCCGGCCGGATGAGGATGGCCGCGATGCCGGCCAGCACCACCAGCACCACCACCAGGAGGACCGGCTTGGCGACGAGGAGGTCGACGTTTTGCATCAACTTTCGCCAGACGACCTCCCAGGCCCCACCATCGAGGAGGGTCTGGACGAAGCGGCCCGGGTGCGAACGCTGCTCGGGCGGCCGGCGCCAGTCGAGGTAGGCCACGAGGGCCAGGATCACCGCCCCTGCGGCGACGATCACACCGAGGTTGCGCAGGCTCGGCCGGACCCCCATGACCGCGAGCAGCAGCAGGCCGAGGGCCGGGACCAGGGCGATCGGCCCCCCGAAGTCCGCCCCCCACGCGGGGAGGACGTCGACCGCCACCGCCGCGCCCCCGATGACGAGGGTCGACACCAGCGCCAGCCGGGAGGCCCCACGCCGGATCAGTCCGTGGGCCAGGGCCGCGATCAGGAGCAGGACCGCGGGGGCGTAGATCGCGAAGGCGACGTTGCCCATGCCATAGAACCGGCCCCCGACGAGCGGTTGCAGTCCGAAGATCGATGCGGTCTGCAGAGTCGAGCCCGTCATCAGGTCGATCCCGATCACCGCGACGGTGATGGCCGCCGTCGCGGCCATCGGCCCGAGCGCGGAGTGGGCCCACGGGCCGCGGCGACTGATCTCGGCGAGCAGGAGGCTGATGACAGCGACGATCACGATCAGGATGAGGACCAGCACCCACGTGGTGCTCGACCAGCGCCACCACGGGAGGAGGTTGGCCAGGAAGGTCGCAGCAGGCATGGCGGCTGTGAGCCTGGCCACGACGTTGACCAGGCGCAGCACCCGCGACCGGGTCAGCCGGACGTTCCAGGGCCGAGCCCGTCGCCACGAGAAGGCCAGAACGGCCAGGAGCAGGGCGACACCGCCGAGCCACAGCACGAGGAAGGGGGCGACGACGACGCGCATCGCGGCGGTCCTGGACTCGAGGTCGGTCAGCGCCGTCTGCTTGGCCAGGGCGGTGGCCTCGCTGTTGTTCTTCGTCGGGTGGACCGTGAGGGGGCGCCCACCCAGGTCGGTCATCGGCTGGGCGCCACCTCGCTCGAGGATCGTGGCGCTCACGTCCGACAGTTGCGCGAGACCCTCCACCCGGGTCGACGTCGACTCGAACGTTCCCGGAGGGTAGTGCGGTCCGGTCGCCGCCAACACCCACAGGCCAGGCTCGCCGCTCCGGCCCGCGCCGCTTCTGTCGCTGCTGGCGCTGATCTCGTCGTCACTGATCCCCACGAGGATGACGTCGGCACCGGTCGGGGCGGCCCGCAGGACCTGACCGAGCCGCTGATCCAGGGTGGCGACCTGCGAGGCCTGCGAGGCCTGCGAGGCCTGGCCGGCCGGGGTGGCCGGGGAGAGCTGGGCGCCCGGGTCGACGGTGAGGGCCCCGATGTCGACCAGGCTCACCGGGCAGGTGGCCAGGTCGCTCAGCAACGTGCCGACCTGCAGCGGCGCGTAGTGCGAGACCAGACCATCCGCGGTGGCGGCAGCGAGTGCCGCCCCGGGGCCCACGGCCTGGACGCAGCGGCCCGTCTGAGCGAAGGCGTCACCGAGCAGGCCGAGCCGGGCACGATAGGGACCATCCAGCGAGGCCTGTGCGATCGCCTCGAAGCCGTTGACCCGGAAGCCGCTGCTCGCATCGCCCGAGACGTCGGGCAGCCGCCCGCAGCCCGGAGGGGACGTTACCGTCCCA
>JBDTAU010000538.1:0-3100 GCA_039924465.1 Dermatophilaceae bacterium | reverse complement strand
TCTTCCTCGAGGACGTCCTCGAGGAACTCGTGGGAGAGGTCACCGACAGCACGCAGCGGTGACGCGCGGTCTTAGCCCAGCGGCCTACGAACGCGTTGGTATGCCGCTGACCTCAGTTCGTCGGGCGGCTCTCCTGTCGCTTCAGGTGGCGCAGGTAGGCGGCGCCACGTGGCGACACCTCGAGGATCTCTCGGGTCCACGGACCGCTGGTGCGACCGAGATCCACCTTCGCGACTGCCTCACTGCGTGCCACCGACCGTGACGCGGGCGGTGTCCCAGCGGCGGAATGCCTGAGTGACGTCGCCTGACCGGATCGCCGTGGCGACGCTTGGAGATCCTCACGGGCCCATGGTCCCAGACCCGGTCGGTCCTGCGGACCTCGTCGGGCGACCGACCGAGCGTCGGTCCCCGGTCAGCCGGGCCCGACCGAGTCGACGACCTCGCCGGGCGCCTGCCGTCGCACGTGGGTGGTGGCCAGGTTGCCGTCGACGAAGCCGAGCGACGTGATGTAGGTGGCCATCGCGTGGTCGGTGAGCCGGAGCGTCCAGATCCCGTTGAGGTGCTCCTCGACGGTCAGCGCGAGCGAGTCGGCCTGGACAGCCGGGTAGGCGCTTTGGACCGCGGCCACCGCAGCCTGGTGGGCCTGGTCGTGGTCGAAGGCTCCGGTGGTGCTCGCGCAGACCTGCTCCAGCACCGCCCGAAAGGAGGATCCGACAGCCTCGACGGTCTGGTCGGGGAGAACTCCGGTCGGGTCGGTCGCCAAGGTGATCGCGATCTGGGCCTCGGCGGTCGGCTGCGCGCCGGTGCGGTGCGTCCGGCCCAGGTGGACCACGAGAGCTTCCGCCTCGGGCCGCGCCAGCCCCGTGAGGACCAGGCCGAGGGATTCCGCGGGGTCGAAGGGCCGGGCTGCGGCGGCCAGTGGCGCAGCAAGGAGGAACACGTCATGGGGAGTCGTGTCGAGGGCCACGCCGTAGGCCACCCTGATGGACAGCCGGGCCGGGGCGGGGAGTGCGTCCGCGTGCAGCATGCCTCCAGCGTGCGTCCCTCCGGGGCTCAGGGTCAATGCCCGCTACGGTGGTCCGATGATCACGGTCGATCTGGCGCGGAGCCTCGTCGTCGGGGGAGTGCTGTGGCAACCGCAGCCAGGAGATCGCTTCACCATCGACCGGCCCAACGTGGTGGGGGAGATCTTCTGGATCAGCGAGTTGACCATCGATGTGCTCACCTACCACGGGCAACCGTTGCTCGGCTTCAACGGGACGACCGAGTGGGCTCTGGACTCGGTCACGCTCGACGTCGCGCTGTGGCTACCGCGCGAGGACCAGTTGCGTGAGTTGCTCGGCGCTCGCTTCGCTGCGCTCGAGGCAACGCCGCCGCAGTGGACGGTGCGGTTGCACGCCGGTGACACCGTGACGACGGACTTCGTCGACCCCGATGTCGAGTGCGCGTACGCCCGGGCCGTGCTGGCCATCGTGTGACTGGCGTCGGTGCAAGCAGCACGCCCGCCAACCGCATTTGTGCAGGTCAGCGGGCGTTCAAGGGGTGCCCCCGGCAGGATTCGAACCTGCGCCACCGCCTCCGGAGGGCGGTGCTCTATCCCCTGAGCTACGGGGGCGGCATGCGCACGAGTGCGCCCGGTGAGATTAGCACCGGTCGGGCCTGTTCTTCGAATGGAGGGGCCGCCTGCCCCTCCCCGTCCTGGGCCGACAGCGCCTGACCGGGGGCCTGTCGGGGTCCGCGTCCGGCCCGCCGAGGCCGGCCACTTCGCGTCTGGTCGCTTGCTGGGGCTGGAGTCGTCTGAGTGGTGTCGCCCCCTCGTAGACTTCACGCCATGACCCCGGAAGCGCTGCGTGACGTCCTCGAGGCCGTGGCCATGCGTGCTGCCCGGATCGGGGCCCTGCCCGACGAGGCCGAGGGGGGCCCCCCGATCGGCGCGATCTTTCGCCCGGTCGACGCCAGGATGGCCGGGGTCGTGGCCGACTGGGTCACTCCCGTCGCCCAGCGGTGGGCCCCAGACCTCGACCTCGACCCCACCGAGCTCGCGACGGTCCTGGCCCAGGGCCTCGCGGAAGATCGGCGCATTGACGCCGTCGAGGTGGCGCCGAGTGGGCTGCTGGCCATCACCCTCAGCGACCAAGCGCGCGCCGAGATCATCCGCTCGGTGGGCCACCAGGAGGCGACGTACGCCCTTGAGCCGCCAGCGAGTTATGTGCCGGTGGAGAGTGCGGCGCCGGGGAGCCGGCCGGCGTGCGACCAGGTGGTGCGGGCCCAGCGTGCTCATGCACGGATGTGTCGCCTGACCCGCAATGCCGAGGCCGCCGGCGTGGAGGTCCGGGAGGGCTCACGGCTCGAGGAGCTCACCCACGTCTCCGAGCGGCTCCTGCTCGTCGCGCTGGCAGATCTACCGCAGCGGCTCGCGACACAGGCGGGTGATCGGGCGCAACAGGAGCGAGCCCTGGCCGAGCTCGGGGGGCTTGCGGATGGGTGGGCTCATCCCCTGCGCCCGCAGCGGCTCGGGGATCCGGTGCTGCCGATCTATGGCGCTCGGCTCGAGTTGGCGCAGGCGACCCGGATCGTCTTGCGCAATGGACTGGCCCGGCTGGGCGTCGCTGCCCCCGAAAGAATGTGATGATGCGCGCCCATGAGGCAGGAGCCCTGCATGCCGAGGGATATCGGGGTCCGGCCTGGCTCTCCACTCCGGTCGACGTCAACGATCTTGTCCCATCCCTGTGGGCCGGCTCGGTGGCGCGAGACGTCGACGGAGAGCTCACCGTCGGGGGCGTCTCCGCCTCCGACCTGGCGCAGGAGCACGGCACCCCTGCCTACATCATCGACGAGGACGACTTCCGGGCCCGGGCCCGGGAGTTCACCCGGGCCTACGGGGCTGCCTTCGATCGGCTCTCGGGCGCCGATGTCTATTACGCCGGTAAAGCCTTCCTGTGCACCGAGGTCGCCCGGTGGATCGACGCGGAGGGGCTGCGTCTTGACGTGTGCTCGGGTGGCGAACTGGTGGTGGCCCAACGGGCCGGACTGCCAGGGGATCGGATCGGGGTGCATGGCAACAACAAGAGCGTGGCCGAGATCCGGTCGGCGCTCGAGT
>JBDTAU010000537.1:0-3039 GCA_039924465.1 Dermatophilaceae bacterium | reverse complement strand
CCATAGAAGGGCACTGCCGCCCGCAACCGGGGCTCGGCCAGCGCCAGCGCATCGGCGTAGGTGCCGCCGAAGCAGTAGCCGACGACGCCCACGCGGCCATCGACACCCTCGACCGCAAGCAGGTGGTCGACGACCGCCTGCAACGCCGGCACCGCCCACGCCGCGAACTCCGGGGATCGTGCCGGCCCCAACAACTCACGCATCCGCGGTTGCGCTGCTAGACGGGCCTCCTCGTCCTCGCCCATGACCAGGCGATTCAGCTCCTGCCCGACCTCGGGGCTCAGGCCGACGTGCCCGAGCAGGTCCGGGGCGATCGCGACATAGCCCTCAGCGGCAAAGCGGCCGGTGACGTCCTTGATGTGCTCCACCAAGCCCCAGATCTCCTGGATCACGATGACCGCCCCACGGATGGCGCCGGGCGGGTCGACGCGGTAGGACGTGAGGCCGTGCTCGGGGAAGTCGATCGTGGCGCTCATCCTGCCAGTCTGCGACATTCCGGCCCGGATGTCGCCCGCCGACTCTGGGCGTCCCCTCCTGCCCTTCGCGCCTTCCCGGCTGCGCGTCACGTCATCGCGTGAATGCCCAGGATGCGCTCGAAGATGAGGCTGGTCCTGGCCTGACCGACCCCTTCGACCGCGGTCAGGTGATCGAGCACCAGATCGCGCAGGTCGTCCGAGGACGCCGCCGCGACATGCACGAGGAAGTCGTCGTCGCCGGCGACGTGGTAGGCCGCGATCACCCCGGGGACGGCGGCGATGCGCTCCCGGAAGGAGTCCATCGCCTCCCGCGTGTGACCAGCGAAGCGCAGCGCCACCATCGCCTCCATCGGCTGCCCGATCGCGGCCAGGTCGACGTCGGCATGGACCCCTCGGATCACCCCCGACTCGCGCAGCATCCGAATCCGCCCGGCGCAGGTTGACTCAGGCAACTCCAGTCGCCTCGCGAGGTCGGCGTTCGTGGCACGCCCGTCCGCGGCCAGCGCCCGGAGCAGCGCCCGGTCCGTCGCGTCGAGGGGGCGTGGCGGAAGGTGGGCGTAGGGCCCTCGCGGAATCGCCGACCGATCTCGGCTCTGGGTCGCCATCACCACAGGATCCCCTAAATATCATTCGATTTCTAGGGGATCAACGACATTATTGCCTGTTCACCGGGGGATAGCCGACCATGGAGGTATGAGCCATGACACTCTTGCCGTGCACGCCGGACGTGAGGACCTCACTGCGCTGGGCGTGCACGTGCCGCCGTTGGACTGCTCCAGCACCTACCCGCTGACGACCGTGGAAGCCGGCGGGGCGGCATACGAACGGATGGCGACCGGGGGGCGCCCTGCTGAGGGCGACTCGCTGGTCTACCAACGGCTGTGGAACCCCAACGTCGACCGCTTCGAGCGGGCCCTGGCCGAGCTGGAGGGCGCCGAGGCCGCGGTCGCCTTCGCCTCCGGGATGGCCGCCATCACCGCCTGCCTGCTCGCTGCCGTGGCCGCGAGGACCCCGCACGTCGTGGCCGTCCGGCCGCTCTACGGGGGCACCGACCACCTGCTCGCCTCCGGCCTGCTCGGGACCCGCGTCACGTGGGCCGCAGCCGATGAGGTCGCCGCGGCCATCGAAGCGGACACCGGGATGGTCGTGGTCGAGACCCCGGCCAACCCCTCCCTCGACCTCGTCGACATCGCGGCGATCGTCCAGCAGTCCGGCACGGTCCCGGTCATGGTCGACAACACCTTCGCGACTCCGATCCTGCAGCAACCCCTGGCACACAGCGCCGCCATCAGCGTCCACTCCGCGACGAAATTCATCGGCGGACACGGCGATCTGCTCGGTGGGGTGGTTGCCACCAGCGAGGCCTGGGCCAGCCGGCTTCGTCAGGTGCGCGCCATCACCGGAGCCCTCCTCGCGCCGCAGTCGGCCTACGCGCTGCACCGCGGACTGCAGACCCTCCCGATCCGGGTGCGGACCCAGCAGGACCATGCCGGGGTCGTGGCTCGCTGGCTGTCGGGGCATCCCGCCGTCGCGACGGTCGCCTACCCGGGTCTGCCCGGGTGCGACCCGATGGGGATCGTCGGGCGCCAGATGGCGGGCCCCGGCTCCATCCTGGCTTTCACGATGAAGGACGGGTATGCCGCTGCCGCTGCGGTCGCGCACGAGTGCCGACTCGTGGTCCACGCCATCTCCCTCGGTGGGGTCGACACACTCATCCAGCACCCGGCGGCACTCACCCACCGCCCGGTCGCGGCCGAAGCCCGTCCCAGCGCCGGGATGTTGCGTCTCTCCGTCGGCCTCGAGGACCCAGCCGACATCATCGCCGACCTGCGTCAGGCGCTCCGGGCAACGGGTGAGGCTCTGGCCACCGCCGCCGTCGCCTCAGGTGAGGCCCAGGCCCAGGGGCGCGACCGCGCCCTCTCGACCGCAGGCTGACAGCACCCACCTCGGACGCATCGGCGTCCGGGTCGTCACTCCGGCGTCTCGTCCTTGGGGTGCAGCGACTCAGGGACCCCGCCGTGGTGGTGCACCTCGCCGTGCGACGGGCGCGGCGGCGGCACCTTGGTCTCCGGGGAAGCCCCGACGTGCGCGGTGCCCAGCACCGAGAGCATCCCGTGGGGTGGCACGTGGTAGGACGTCGGCGTGGACTCGGGGTGGTGCAGGTCGAAGGCCGGGCGCTCCGAGCGGATCCGCGGCAGCGACGTGAAGTTGTGCCGCGGCGGCGGGCAGGAGGTAGCCCACTCCAGCGATGCGCCGTATCCCCACGGGTCGTCGGTGTGGACCAGGGGCGCGGTCTTCCACGTCTTCCACACGTTGTACATGAACGGGATCATCGAGGCTCCGAGCAGGAAGGCGCCGGCGCTGGAGATGATGTTCTCGACCTGGAAGTTCTCCTCCGGCAGGTAGTCCGCGTAGCGGCGAGCCATCCCCTCGATCCCGAGCCAGTGCTGGATCAGGAACGTCAGATGGAAGCCGATGAACAGCATCCAGAAGTGGATCTTGCCCAGCTTCTCATCGAGCATCCGACCGGTCAGCTTGGGCCACCAGAAGTAGTAGCCCGAGA
>JBDTAU010000536.1:0-6687 GCA_039924465.1 Dermatophilaceae bacterium | reverse complement strand
CCGCCGCAAGTTCGACCGCCGCCGCAGCTCCGCCGTCGGGATCGACCGACTGCTGCGCAAACTGCTGGGGCTCGAGGCCAAGATGCGCCAGTACCGGGACGGCGCCGCCTTCGTCCGGCAGGTGATGGACGAGGTCGGCCGCGACGGCTTCAACGTCGTCTGGACCTCGCCCGAGACCCTGCCTCGAGCCGCTGAGATCCTCAACCCGTCGGCGTGGGTGCGCCGGGTCCACGGTCCGGGGTCGCCGGGCGCCGCTCCGCCGACCCCGGTGGGGAGCTGACCGTGCCCGGGCCCGATCCCGCAGTCGCTGCCACCCGGCTCGCCGTCCGCGAGCACATCGGTGACCTGCCGCAGGGCGCGCTGGTGCTCATCGCCTGCTCCGGGGGGCCGGACTCGATCGCGCTGGCGGCGGCCGCCGCCTTCGAGGCGCCGCGCGCCGGGCTGCGCGCGGGCGCTGTCGTCGTCGATCACGGACTGCAGGACGGGTCCGATGTCGTCGCGGAGGAGGCTGCCGCCACCTGTCGCGAGATGGGCCTCGACCCGGTGGAGGTGGTGGCGGCGCAGGTGCCGACGACGGGCGCCGGCCTGGAGGCCGACGCCCGCACGGCGCGCTACGCCCAGCTCGAGGCAGCGGCGACGCGGCACGGCGCCACCATGATCCTGCTCGGTCACACCCGGGATGACCAGGCCGAGCAGGTGCTCCTCGGGCTGGCCCGGGGCTCAGGGGCCCGCTCGCTGTCGGGGATGCCCGCCCGACGGGGCCGGCTCGCACGGCCCTTCCTCGCGCTTCCGCGGGCGACGATGATCGCTGCGTGCGAGGCCTACGGGATCGAGCCCTGGTACGACCCGCACAACGAGGACGATTCCTTCCGTCGGGTCCGCGCCAGGCGCCTGCTCGGTCTGCTCGAGGGCGAGCTCGGCCCCGGCTTCGCGGCGGCCCTGGCCCGGAGCGCGGACCTGCTGCGCGAGGACGCCGACTTCCTCGAGAGCCTGGCCGTCGAGGCCCGGGCCGACCTGCCCGCGGCCGCGGGTGAGCCGGGGGTCGACCTCGCGGCGCTGGCGGCCCTGCCCCGGGCGATCCGGACCCGGGTCTGGAGGATCCTCGCCGCCGAGGCCGGCGCCCCGATCGGCGACGTCAGCGCGGCCCACGTCGAGTCCCTCGACGCGCTCCTCACCTCGTGGCACGGTCAGGGCCCGCTGCACGTCCCCGGCCACATCGCCGTGTCCCGAGCAGGCGGCGCGATCGCGTTCCGACCCATCCACGAGGCCCACGCCGCCACCGGCTGACCGGTGCGGTTGAATGGGAGCACCCTTCCGAGCCATCTTCGCCGCCAACCCTGACGCCAGAACCCAAGGAGCCTTCGTGGACCACGAGCACATGGGAGCTGACCTGGCCAAGGTCCTCCTCACCGAGGAACAGATCCAGACGCGTCTCGGCGAGCTCGCTGCCGACATCTGGCGGGACTACGAGGGCAGGGACCTGCTGCTCGTCGGGGTGCTCAAGGGCGCGGTGGTCGTCATGGCGGACCTGATGCGGGCCCTGCCGGGGACCGCCCCGATGGACTGGATGGCGGTGTCCTCCTACGGCTCGGGGACCAAGAGCTCCGGCGTCGTGCGGATCCTCAAGGACCTCGACACCGACATCACCGGCCGGAACGTGCTCATCGTGGAGGACATCATCGACTCCGGCCTGACGTTGTCGTGGATCCGGGCCAACCTCGAGTCGCGCCGCCCGGCCTCCGTCGAGATCTGCACGTTGCTGCGCAAGCCGGACGTCGTCAAGGTCGACATCCCGGTCAAGTACGTCGGCTTCGACATCCCCAACGAGTTCGTCGTGGGCTACGGCCTCGACTACAACGAGCAGTATCGCAACCTGCGCTGCGTCGGCACCCTCGCACCGCATGTCTACGCCTGAGCGACCCCCAGCCCGTATGCCGCTGAGCCCCGGCCCAGCAGCCCTGACCGGAGGTGCCCGGTGACCTTCTCCATCGTGGCCCGCGAGGGCTCGTCCTACGGCGTGGCCGTCGCGAGCAAGTTTCTGGCGGTCGGGGCGGTCGTGCCCGCCGCCCGGATCGGCGTCGGTGCCGTGGCCACCCAGGCGTTGGCCCGAGTGGGCTACCTCGAGGAGTTGTTGACCGGTCTGGCCGCGGGCCAGACCGCGGAGGCGGCCCTGGCCGCGGCGACCCGGACCGACCCGGGGAGCGGGGAGCGACAGGTCGGCGTCGTCGGGTCCGGGTCGGCCGCCACCTTCACCGGCGACGAGTGCCTGCCGTGGTGCGGCGGCCGGGCGCGCGACGACGGAGACTCGGCCTACGCCATCCAGGGCAACATCCTCACCGGTCCCGAGGTCGTCGACGCGATGGAGCAGGCCTGGCTCGAGTCTGGTGGTGCGACGTTCGCCCAGCGCCTCCTCGCGGCCCTGACCGCCGGCGACGCCGCCGGCGGGGACTCGCGGGGCCGGCAGAGCGCCGCGGTGTATGCCGTCGAGCCGGGCGCGGGCTATGACAGCTGCGGCGTCCTGGCTGACCTGCGCGTCGATGATCACGCCGACCCGGTCGGCGAGGTGGGCCGGTTGCTCGCGGAGTGGGAGCTGTACTTCGGCCGTCCAGAGGGGCTCCAACCCCTCGACGGAGAGCTCGCCGACGAGGTGCGTTCCCGACTGAGCCGGCTCGGATTCACCGCTGCCCCGGTCGAGGTGGCGCTCGCGGACTGGGCCGGGGAGGCCAACTACGAGGCGCGCCTCAGCGCTGAGGGCATCGACCGGCGGGTCCTCGAGGCGTTGCGGGCAGCGACCCCGGAGACCATCGCCTGACCGGTCGTCTGGCCCCCGCTCCACGTCTCAAAGTTGGGCGAGTTGGCACCGGGCCTGCCAGATGCGGAACACTGGGAGTTAGCCGCACGTTGAGTCGGTGGAACAGATCACCAGACGAGCAGGAGGTCCGGGGCCCCGCCCCGCACGTACATGAACGCCAAGCGCATCCTTCGGACCCCACTTGTGTGGATCCTCGTCCTCGTCAGCGCGCTCGTCTTCGGGATGCTTTTCTCCGATGCCGGACCGCCCCGGATCGACACCTCGGCGGCGATGAAGTTGATCACCTCCGGCAAGGTCGAGTCGGCCAAACTGCTCAACAACGAGCAGATGCAGCTGACCCTCAAGTCGGAGTACACCTCACCCGACGGCACGGTCAAGAACGCCAAGACCGTCTACGCCTACTACGTCGACGCGCGTGGCACCGACGTCGTGGCAGCACTCAACACGACCCCACCGCCCAACGGCGTGGATGACCAGATCGACCAGCCGAGCTGGCTGGGCACCCTGCTCGTCTCGATCCTGCCGATCATCATCATCCTCGGCCTGTTCTGGTTCCTCATGGGACAGATGCAGGGGGGTGGCTCCAAGGTCATGCAGTTCGGCAAGTCGAAGGCCAAGCTCGCGACCAAGGACACCCCCAAGGTCACCTTCAACGATGTCGCCGGCTGCGACGAGGCGATCGAGGAGCTCACCGAGATCAAGGAGTTCCTTCAGGAGCCGGCCAAGTTCCTCGCTGTCGGAGCCAAGATCCCCAAGGGCGTCCTGCTCTACGGCCAGCCAGGTACCGGCAAGACCCTGCTCGCTCGGGCCGTGGCCGGTGAGGCCGGTGTGCCCTTCTACTCGATCTCAGGATCCGACTTCGTCGAGATGTTCGTCGGTGTCGGCGCCTCCCGGGTCCGTGACCTGTTCGAGCAGGCCAAGGCCAACGCGCCGGCCATCGTCTTCGTCGACGAGATCGACGCCGTTGGGCGCCACCGTGGCGCCGGCATGGGCGGCGGCCACGACGAGCGTGAGCAGACCCTCAACCAGTTGCTCGTCGAGATGGACGGCTTCGACGTCAAGACCAACGTCATCCTCATCGCGGCGACCAACCGCCCCGACATCCTCGATCCGGCGCTGCTGCGCCCGGGCCGCTTCGACCGCCAGATCGCCGTCGACGCACCCGACATGCTCGGCCGCCACCGGATCCTGCAGGTGCACGCGCAGGGCAAGCCGATGGCCGACGACGTCGACCTGCTGGCCGTGGCCCGCCGGACCCCCGGCTTCACCGGTGCCGACCTGGCCAACGTGCTCAACGAGGCGGCCCTGCTGACGGCGCGCACCGACCATAAGGTCATCAGCAACTTCGCTCTCGACGAGGCGATCGACCGCGTCATCGCCGGCCCGCAGAAGCGCACCCGCATCATGTCGGCCAAGGAACGCAAGATCACCGCGTATCACGAGGGTGGTCACGCTCTCGTCGCCTCGGCGCTCAATCACACCGACCCGGTGACCAAGATCACGATCCTGCCGCGGGGCCGGGCCCTCGGCTACACGATGGTCATGCCGCTCGACGACAAGTACTCGACGACCCGCAACGAGATCCTCGACCAGCTCTCGTATGCGCTGGGTGGCCGCGTCGCCGAGGAGATCGTCTTCCGTGAGCCGACCACTGGTGCCAGCAACGACATCGAGAAGGCCACTGGCATGGCCCGCAAGATGGTCACCGAGTTCGGCATGTCGGAGCGGATCGGTGCGATCAAGCTCGGCCAGGGCAGCGGCGAGGTCTTCCTCGGCCGCGACATGGGCCACCAGCGCGACTACTCCGAGGAGATCGCCCGCACGGTCGACGAGGAGGTCCGCACGCTCATCGAGGCCGCCCATGACGAGGCCTACAACGCGATCAACGACAACCGCGACCTGCTCGATCACCTCGTCCTCGAGTTGCTCGAGAAGGAGACCCTCGGCACCGCCGAGCTCGCGACTTTGTTCACCACGATCAAGAAGGTGCCCGCCCGCCCGGTCTGGCTCTCGTCGCAGACCCGTCAGCTGGGGGACCGCCCGCCCGTGCTGACCCCGGCCGAACTCGCCGCCGGCCAGAACGGCCACCTCCCGCCCCCCGTCCCGGCGGACGCCGCAGTGGAGGCGAAGATCGACGACGCGGCCTCGGTGGGGAGCTCGCCCCTGGCTGAGGAGCACCCGCCGACCGAGGTCATCGAGGTTCCCGACGACGCAGCGATCGACCCGACCGAGAAGCACTGACCGTGGCGGTCGATCAGGCGCGCGCCGAGGCCGCCGTCCGCGAGTTGCTATTGGCCATCGGTGAGGATCCGGACCGGGAGGGGCTGCGCCAGACCCCGGCCCGGGTCGCCCGCTCCTATGCCGAGATCTTCGCGGGGCTGGACCAGGAGGCCGCCGACGTCCTCGGCACGACGTTCGCGATCGAGCACGAGGAGCTGATCATCGTGCGCGACATCGAGCTCTACAGCACGTGCGAGCACCACCTCGTGCCCTTCCACGGGGTGGCGCACGTCGGCTACATCCCGAGCCGGGACGGCCGCGTGACGGGACTGTCCAAGTTGGCCCGACTCGTCGAGGTCTTCGCCCGCCGGCCCCAGGTGCAGGAGCGGCTCACCTCGCAGATCGCCGACGCCCTCGTCACCCACCTCGACGTCCAGGGGGTCATCGTCGTCATCCAGGCCGAGCACCTCTGCATGTCGATGCGGGGGATCCGCAAGCCGGGAGCCTCGACCATCACGTCGGCGGTCCGCGGCCAGTTGCGCGACCCCGCCACCCGGGCCGAGGCCATGGCGCTGATGCTCGAGGGCAACCGGTGACCGTGGGCGCCACGTGACTGAGGCGGACCCCCCCGTCTCCACCCCACCCGGCTCTCGCGACCGGACCACTCCCAGCAGGGCAGCTTCCACGGACCCCGACCCGCGAAGTGCGGGGCGGACGAGAGCGCGCGCCGACCTCCTGGCCCGGCTGACCGGGTCCGGGTCTCGAGTGCCGCGGCTCATCGGCTCCTTCGTCTACCTCGCCGCGGTGATCAACGTCGTGTCGGGCTTGGTGCGCCCCTTCCGTGGCCGGCTGCGGTGGCTGTCCGAGATGATCCCCGGCGCAGCCGCGATCGATGACGCCGCTGCGGCTGCCATCGTCGTCTCAGGCATCCTGCTGGCGCTGCTGGCCCACGCCCTGCGCCGCCGCAAGTACCGGGCCTGGCGGGCCGTGCTCGTGCTCACGGTGGCCTCCGTCGCGTTGCACACCGTGCGGTTGCACGTCGTGCCGCTGCTCCTGTCGGTGGGCCTGCTCTACCTGCTGCTGCGATATCGCAAGGAGTTCTACGCCGAGGGGGACCCGACCACGCGCTGGCGGGCGCTGTGGTGGGGCTTGGGCCTGCTGGTGGCCAGCACCGTCATCGGCGTCGGCATGATCTCGCTCTACGACCGTCGCGTCATCGGCGGGTGGCCGGGCCTCTGGCCGGCACTCCAACACGTCTGGCTCGGTATGACGGGGATCAACGGTGACCTGACCTTCAAGGGCGGGGAGCACCGCTTCGACGACTTCCTCTCCGCGGTCCTGCTCGGGCTGGGCCTGATGACGCTGCTCGTGCCGATCGGCCTGGCCCTGCGCGCGACCCGCCCCCGACCGGAGCTCAGTGACGCCGATGATGCGCGACTGCGGGACCTGCTCGAGCGCTCACCGGACTCCCTCGGCTACTTCAACCTGCGGCGCGACAAGAGCATCGTCTGGTCCGAGTCCGGCAAGGCTGCCATCGCCTACCGCGTCCTCGACGGGGTGATGCTCGCGAGCGGCGACCCCGTCGGTGATCCGGAGGCCTGGCCGGGGGCGATCAGTCGCTTCCTCGAGGAGGCCGACCGACACGCGTGGACGCC
>JBDTAU010000535.1:0-6770 GCA_039924465.1 Dermatophilaceae bacterium | reverse complement strand
CCGGCTCTCCCGCTCGGACCGGCGGGAGAGCAGGGGGATCGACGGTCAGGAGCCGTCGTAGAGGCCGTCGAGCTGCTGCTGGTACTTCTCGCTGACCGCCTTGCGGCGCAACTTCATGCTCGGGGTGAGGTCACCGGCCTCGATGCTGAGGTCGTGGTCGAGGATCGTGACCTTCTTGATCGTCTCCCACCGGTTGAGGCCGGCGTTGAGCTGGTCGACGTAGCCCTGGACGAGCTCACTGGCCGCCTCCGAGGTGACGATCTCGGCATAGGGAGTGGCGGCCATCCCGGCCGAGGCGGCCCAGGTCGTGATCGCGTCGGGGTCAAGGGTGATCAGGGCCGTGGCGTAGTTGTGCCCGGCGCCCTGGACCAGGATCTGGCTCGCGTAGGGGCACAGGCCCTTGAACTTCGCCTCGATCACGGACGGCGCGATGTACTTGCCGCCCGAGGTCTTGAAGAGGTCCTTCTTGCGGTCCGTGATGTAGAGGAAGCCGCGCTCGTCGAGGTGGCCGATGTCGCCGGTGCTGAACCAGCCGTCCTCGGTGAGCACCTCGGCCGTGGCCTCGGGTCGGTTGTGATAGCCGCGCATGACGCCGGGTCCCTTGACCAGGATCTCGCCGTCGTCCGCGATCTTGACCTCGGTCTCGGGCAGCGGCCAGCCGACCGACCCATAGGCATAGAAGCCGTGGTCCGGCTGGTTGACGGTCGTCCCCGACGACGATTCGGTCAGCCCGTAGCCCTCGAGCACGAGCATGCCGACGGACCCGAACCACTTGGCCACGTCGGCGTGCAGGGGCGCCGAGCCGCTGATCATGAAGCGGACCCGTCCGCCGAAACGCTCCTGGACCTTGGACAGGACGAGCTTGGTGGCCAGACCGTGCTGGATCCCGAGCAGGAGGGACGGCGACTCGCCCTTCTCGAGCACGTCGCGGACCTGGCCGCCGACGCCGAGGGCCCAGTCGATGAGTTTCTTCTTCACCCCCGTCTCGCCGTCGAACATCAGCGCGACCCGTCCGGCGGCCTTCTCAAAGATCCGAGGCGGGCCGGCCATGAAGGTCGGCTTGATGACCGCCATGTTGTCGACGATCTTGTCGATCCGCCCGTCGACCGCGGTCGGGAAGCCGATCTGCAGGCCGGCCGCAACCAGCATCTTGCCGAAGACGTGGGACAGGGGCAGCCAGAGGAACTGCACGTCGTCCAGGCTCAACACACCGACGGCCTCGATGACTGCGCCCTCATAAACCACGCTGTCCTGGACCAGTCGCACGCCCTTGGGGCGACCCGTCGTGCCCGAGGTGTAGATGAGGACGGCCAGGTGGTCGGGTCCGATCTGGTCGATCCGGTCCTCCACGACCGTCGGGTTTTCGGCCAGCAGCGCCCGGCCCCGCTCGGCGAGATCGTCGGTGGTGATGACCCACCCGTCCTCGCTCGCGGCACCCGTCAGGGTGATGACCTGACGGACGTCGGGCAGGTCGGCACGACGATCGGCGAGCTTGGCGACCTGATCGTCGTCCTCCGCGAACACGATGACGCTGCCGGAGTCGCTCAGGATGAACGCGACGTCGTCGGCAATGGTGGTGGGATAAACCGTCGTCGTGGCGCCCCCCGCGCAGACGATGGCCAGGTCGGCGAGGATCCACTCGAGCCGGGTGGTCGAGGCGATGGCAGCCCGGTCCTCGATTCCCAGCCCCAGGCTGACCAGACCGGCCGCCCACGCCTGAACGATGTCGTTGGTCTGGGACCACGTCACCGTCGTCAGTTCCGGGGCGCCGTCCTTGAAGTACAGGTAGGCCGGCGAGTTGGGGGTCGCTGCCACTCTGCTCCGGAACAGCGCCCCGACGCTCTTGGCGCGGTTCTCGAGGACCGAGTGGTTGACCACCCGATCGGAGATGGCTTTCAGGGCCATACAAGACTCCTTTGTCATCGTGGGGCCCCTCAGCGGCATCTGCGGTCTCCCACCCTCAGTGCGGATGATGTCAAGAAGTAGCCCGGTTCGACACCTCTTGGCCCGTGATGAGACCCGTTTGTGACCCATCGGTAACTTAGCACCGCCTCACGGGGGCCCGCCGCACCGTCTCACGCGGGCCCGCCGCCACTGGATGTTCCGTCAGCGTGACGACCCGGACGACACCTTCGCGACCAGGCCCACGGCGATCCACGAGGCGATCATCGACGAACCGCCGTAGGACACGAAGGGCAGGGGCAGCCCGGTGACTGGCATCAGTCCCAGGTTCATCCCGATGTTCTCGAACGCCTGCACGCCGAACCAGAGAGCCACCCCTAAGGCGACGAAGCGTCCGAACGCGTCGGCTCGGCCTGCCACGATGCCGGCCCGGACGACGAGGAACCCGACGAGGATGATCAACCCCACCGACCCGACGAAGCCGAGCTCCTCCCCGGCGACGGAGAAGATGAAGTCGGTCTCCTGGAAGGGGATGAACCCGCCCTGGGTCTGCATCCCCTGGAAGAGCCCCTGCCCGTCGAGCCCGCCCGATCCGATCGCGATCCGCACCTGCCTCGTCTGGTAGCCGATCCCCTGCGGGTCCAGGTCGGGGTCGAGGAAGGCCAGCAACCGGGTCCGTTGGTAGCCACTCAGCAAGGGGGTGGTGAAGGCCGCCACGAGTCCCGCCACTCCGGCTCCGACGACGGCGGCCGTCCAGGGCCAGGGCGCCCCGGATGACGCGATGATCACCACCGCCATCGCGACGAGGACCAGCGCTGAGCCGAGATCCGGCTGGAGCAGGACGAGCCCGATGGGGACCGCTGCCAGCAGCCAGGCCAGCACCACGTCCCGGTGCCGCTGGGGACTCCCCCGGTCGCCGCGATCCGCCAGGATCATCGCGAGCGCGATCACGAGGCCCACCTTGGCCAGCTCGGACGGCTGCAGCGAGAAGCCTCCCGGGAGCCGGATCCACGACCGGGACCCGTTGACCGTGCTCCCGAGCGGTGACAGCACCGCCAGGAGGCCCAGAGTGGCCAGGACGTAGAGGGTCGGTGCGAGCGCCCGCAGCGTCCGCACGTCGAGTCGGGTCACCCCGAAGGCGGCCATCATGCCGATCCCGACACTGACGAGTTGCTTCAGGGCCACCGAGGTGCCGTCGTCGGCGCGGGTGGCCGACCAGATGAGCAGCACCCCGATGAGGGAGAGCCCACTCGCTGCGATGATCAAGCCGAGGTCGACCCGCAGCCAGCCGCGCCCGGCCGGCCCGGTGCGCCGGCGGACGGTCACGGGGCCCCGCACCGCCCCCCGTCCGGTCAGCCGGGGACGGTCGAGGAGAGGATCTCGCGACACTGAGCCACATCCCGCCGCATCTGCGCCACCAGCGTTGCGATGTCGTCGAAGCGCAGCGTCGGCCGTAGCTTCGACACGAAGTCGATGCCCACCCGCTCGCCGTAGAGGTCGAGGTCGGACCGGTCCAGCACGTAGGCTTCCACCCGCCGATGCTGGCCGTCGAAGGTCGGGTTGGTGCCGACCGAAATGGCCGCTGGCAGGGACCGGTCCGGATCGGACGGCTGCAGGTCCGCTCGGACGAGCCAGCCGGCATAGACCCCGTCAGCCGGGACGAGCCCCTCCTGATCGGGGCTGAGGTTCGCCGTGGGGAAGCCGAGCTCGCGGCCGCGGTGGTCCCCGTGGACGACCGTCCCGCTGACGCGGTGCGTCCTGCCGAGGATCTCGGCGGCGTGGGCGACGTTGCCGTCGAGCAGTTCCGCGCGCAACTGGGTGGAGGACCACCGCACCCCCTCGCCGATGTCGTCGAGCGCCAGCACCTCGAAGCCGTGGACCTGCCCGAGCTGACGCAGCGTGGCGACATCGCCGGAGTTGCGCACCCCGAAGCGGGTGTCCTTGCCGACCACGACCGCGGCCGCATGAAGGGCGTTGACGAAGGTTTCCTGGACGAACTCCTCCGGGGTCTGCTGAGCGAATTCACGGGTGAACTCGATCACCAGAGTGGCTGCGATGCCGACGTCGGCGAGTTGGTCGAGACGCTGCCCGATCGAGGTGACCATCTCTGGTGCCCGCTCCGGGTAGAGCACGGCGATCGGGTGCGGCTCGAAGGTCACGGCGACCGGGGTGGCACCACGCTGGGACGCTTCGCGGACCACCCGCGACAGCACCGCCCGGTGCCCGCGGTGGACACCATCGAAGTTGCCGAGGGTAACGACCGTCGCCCCGAGGTCCCCGGGGATGTCGTCGAAGCCGTACCAGCGCTGCACGGCGACCACTGTAGTGCTCAGGCCGGGCCCATTCCGACCAGACGCGAGCGACACGACAACTCGGGTCCCGTACTTCGCCCCGGGTGGGCTGTCGGGAGGGCGATCCCCGGGTTCGATCATCGGGTGCTCACCAGGCGATCACGGGCGCCTCACTGGGTGCGGAAGACGACCTTGGGACGAGCCGTCGCCCCGGTCTCGTCGAGCACGGCCACGAGGTCCCCGGCCGGGTCGATCGCAGCCACGGCCCCGACGCGGTGCGCGCCACTGGGGATGCGCTGGCCGTAGCCGATGGCGATCGCCTCCGCAGCTGAGACCTCGTGGACGGGCAGGTGCGTGCTGGCCGCCTGGGCCAACGGGATCAGGGGTATGCCGCTGTGCTCCTCTGCCCGTCCGCCCCCTTCGGGCGTGGCCGCGTCGGCCACCGCGGGCGCTGGTTGGCTCCGGGCCTCGAGCTCGGCGAGCGATACGGCCAGGTCGAGGCCGTAGCCACCGACCCGCGTGCGGCGCAACGCTGTCAGGTGGCCCCCGGTGCCGAGGGCCCCGCCGAGGTCTCGGGCCAGCGCCCGGACGTAGGTGCCGGAGGAGACCTCGACCTCCACGTCGACGTCGAGGACCTCTAGAGGGGTGCCGTCCGGCAGGGTCGCCTGGGCGCTCCGGATCGCGGTGACCTCGAAGCGGCTCACGGTGACCGGCCTGGCTGGCAACTCGACCTCGTCACCCGCCCGGACCCGGGTGTAGCTGCGGACGCCCTTGATCTTGATCGCGCTCACTGAGCTCGGGACCTGCTGGATGTCACCGGTCAGGGCGGCCACTGCGTCGGCCAGCCCGGATCGGGTGGCCTCCGGGTCTGCCACTCCCTGCGAGGTCGTGGCCTCCCCCTCGGCGTCGTCGGTCAGCGTCGACTGCCCCAGCCGGATGGTTGCGGTGTAGGCCTTGTCGCACCCGACGAGGAAGGTGAGCAGTTTGGTGGCGCGGTTGACCCCGAGGACTAGGACTCCGGTCGCCATCGGGTCGAGGGTTCCGGCGTGGCCGACCCGTCGGGTCTGGCAGAGCCGACGGGTCCGGGCCACGACGTCATGGCTGGTCCATCCGGATGGCTTGTCGACGATGAGCAGCCCATCGAGGCCGTCGGGCATCAGTCCTCGTCGTCCAGATCGTCGTCCAGATCGTCGTCCGTCTGGTCGGCCGGCTTCTTGTAGGGGTCGGCGTCACCGGCGTGGGTGGCCCCGGCTGCTGCTCGAGCGAGCTCCGCGTCGCGGGCCCGGGTCGCGGCGACGAGGTCCTCGAGGTGCGCGGCGCCCTCGGGCAGGGCGTCAGCGATGAATTCGAGGGACGGCGTCAACCGGATCTGGATCTGTTGGCCGACGGCCGAGCGGATCCGTCCCTTGTTGGCTTCAAGGGCGGCTGCGGTCGCGGCACGTTCCTCGTCGGTCCCCAGCACGGTGTAGAAGATCGAGGCGTGCTGCAGGTCTCCAGTGACACGGGTGTCGGTGATCGTGACGAAGCCGAGGCGTTCGTCCTTGACCCGGAACTCAAGGTATTCGGCCACGATGACCTTGATCCGGTCGGCGATCTTGCGGGCGCGGCCCTGGTCAGCCATGACTGCCTCTTTCTCTCGTGGACGGTGCTTCGGCCGGAGCCAACGCCCACCCTACGGTGCGCGCGCAGCCGAGCCACCGTCCGCCCCAAGGACAGGATGGTCGGGTGCGACCGACTCGGGGCGCCCGGCCTCAACAGGCGACGGAATGCAGCCGTCGCTGGTCGTCGATGCGCAGTACGGTGCTGGCGACCGCGGCGACCGCAGGGTCATGGGTGACCAGCACGAGGGCGGCGTCGGCGCACGTCGAGGTGATGAGGTGCATGACCTCGTCGCGGCGGTCGGCGTCGAGAGAGCCGGTCGGCTCGTCGGCCAGCAGCAGGGTCGGTCTGGTCACGACCGCACGCGCGATGGCCACCCGTTGCTGCTCCCCTCCGGACAGTTCACCGGGTCGATGACCGGTCCGAGCGGACATCCCCACCCGGTCGAGAGCCTCGGCCGCCTCGGCCCGGGCCTGCTCACGCGACATGCCCTTGAGCCTCGGGACCAGGGCGACGTTGTCGAGGGCGCTCAGCATCGGGAAGAGGCGGAAGTCCTGGTAGATGTGGGCGATGTGCCCGAGCCGCAACTCGGCTCGCGCGGGGGCGCCGATCGCCGCGAGGTCGTGGCCCAGCGTGACCACGGTCCCACTCTCGGCCGCAAGGATCCCGGAGGCCAGGTCCAGGATCGTCGACTTTCCACATCCGGAGGGACCCAAGATCGCCACTCGCTCACCCACCGCCACCCGGAACGAGAGGTCGTGCAGGATCTCGATGCGGCGGCGACGGCGATGGCGGGCGAAACTGACGCCGCGGAACTCCAGCGCCGTTCGGGTCTGGTTTGCTAGGTCAGGGAAGCTGCTCACAGGTCCTCCACCTTCCGGTACGGGATCGACTCGAGACGACGCAGTCGTAGCCGCGCGACGATCATCGCCACGGCGCTGAGGATGACGACCACGAGAACGAGGTGGGGCGTCTGGA